>JBEKDP010000009.1:0-16374 GCA_050014295.1 Dehalococcoidia bacterium
GCTCACCGGGGATGATGCGAGCGGGAGCCCCTCTTCTCGTTTCTAGGTTCTGGAGGTGGCCGAGTCGCAGCGCCGTCTTAACCCGCCTCCAGGTGGAGCTTTTGTCGAGTCCGAGCGCGTCTGCGATGCTCTTGACGGTGAGCGGCTCGCCGGTGTAAAGCTCTGCGACCGCGTGAGCCGTCTCGCGCACCGCTGGCGATACTCCGCCGGTTGCGACGGCAGTGAACACGTCTAGTACGATTTCACGGGCGACCGCGTAGTCACCGAAGGTGGCGATGATCCGCCCGTCGTCGTCGCGCTCACGCTGGCGCTGGTAGAGCAGCGCAACCGCCTGAATGAGTGTCAGAAGTTGGCGAAAGTCGCGCCGCATACGCACGAGATCGGCCGGTACAAGCTCGGCGAGCGCGTGCGCATAGGGGATCGTCACGCGCCGCTCACCGGCAAGCTCCAGCCATCGCTGTATGGCGACAAGGCCGGTAACATCTGGGCTCGGACGCGAGCCGTTCACCGACGCGGCATGAGTGGACAGCACGGCCCGAGTTTGCGCTGGCGTGTCCGGGACGCTCACGGTCAGCATCCGGGTGTCGAGTTGCGGCCCGAGCGGTCGCGTCGCCGTGGTGACCAATCCCGTCGGACCCGGTTTGACTATGTGGCGGACAGTGAACTTGCCCGTCTGCTCGTCGCGCTCGGTCACGTCGTACATCATCGCGTTGTCAGTTGCGAGAGCGCGCACGGCAGAAGCGGCTGGCCCATCTTCTGGAATGCTATCAGCCTCGGCGACGACGACGATGCGGTGCTGGAAATCCTCTTCTCCATAGATGAGCGCCCTAGCCGACCCCGCGCCCTCCAGGTGGTAGGCGCTTTCCGGCATGAGCGCCAGCGCAGAATCGACGGCGCGATTCTTGCCCGCCGCCGATGGCGCTATGAACGCCAAATTCAGCGGGCGCTCCAAGAGACGGCTCGTAAGGGCGAGATACGCCACTAACGCAGGCGTCAAGTCACCAGCAAAGCCCCCGTGCCGTATCGCCTCGCCCACGAGGTCGATAAGGTTCGCGTCCTCTAGGAGTCCACCCGCCGCCCGATAGCACTCCCGCGCCTCAGCCGACAGCGCCTCAGCCCGTAGCTCGCTGGCGGGGCGCGCAGCCGCTATGAGCTCACCCATGCGTCGCTGGAAGCCGTCGTCGTCGGCATTGAGCGCTAGCCATAGAGCCGACGGGTCCTTGACATCGGGCGGCGAGTCGATGATCCGAACGTCGGGGAAAGTAGCTGCCACCTTGGGCGCCAGGGTGTCGCCGCCGGCGTCCGGCTCCCGCCAGCAATAGATGGTTCCTATGTCCTCCAGGTCCGCGGCCCATCCCGCCCGCCAGGTTGACGCGCCCGGTATGCCGAGCGCTGGAAGGCCAGCAGCCCACAACGTCCACGAATCCGACTCGCCCTCTAGCAGGATCACGTATCCCGCCGCCTTCGCCTCGCCGAGCTTCGGGAGGCCGTAGGGGATTGGGTGATCGCCCTTCCGCCAGGCGAAGCGCGGTTCGGTCGTCAGCGATAGGCGCTTCCGAACGGCTGCCACCTGGCCATCAGCCGTCAGATAAGGAATATCGACGCACGGCTGGGGGCTTCGCCCTATCTTCCCATCCGACACGCCGACCCTCGCCAGCAAGTTGACGGGAAGACGCTTCGCGGCTGCGAGCTCGGCAAGGGTGAGCCCGGTCCTTTCGCGCTCGGGCATCTCCAGCCCGAGGCGACGCGCTAGGTCGACGGCGCCGCCACCAGCCTTGCAGACATCGCAGCACCATGTCGCCTTATCGGGGTTCCAGCGAGCGGAAGGATGCGCGTCGGCGTGATCGGGGCTCGGGCAGCGGAAGCGCACCTCGGCGCCCTCTTTGCGCCCATCACGTTTTGCGATGGCCGCCTCTATGTCGGCCGCCAGCGGGCCGAGCGCGTTCACTATGCTACCTCTGCCGCCTGGGCCTCGCGCTGGCGTTGGACGTAGGCATCGAGCGCCTGAACGGGGATGCGCCTAGACCGTCCTATACGAATGGACTCTAGGTCATTTCGGCGCAGCAGTTCGAACACGACGGTTCTTGAGAGATGTAGGCGCCGCCCCGCCTCTTCGCACGTTACCAGGAGTTCGTTCATCCTTTTCCTCCCGGCCCTTGACACTGGGGGCCATACGTCATTACAATCATCTGGACGACAGCGTACCAAAGCTAATGCGCACTTACAACAGGTTGGCGATACACTAGGGGGCCAGATGGCGACATATGGCGACATGAGGACAAGAAGGCGCCGGTCCCGACAAGACGGCCAGGTTGAGGAAGAGATCAACCGGCTCGCTTTGGTCAACAAATGGACGCCGGCCCAGATTCGCCGTGAACTCAAGCGGTTGCAGGACACTCAAGAGATCCGGGGCGAGAGAATAGTCATCCCCCAGGGTTGCCATATCCCCGATTTGCGGACGGTCGAGCGGGCAGTCAAGGAGATCGTGCCCCCCGACACCTCGGACCCCTGGAGCCCAACCGACGCCGACACCTACGCCGCCGAGCTCGTCTTGCCGGTATTGGCCGAAGCAATCGAGCAGAGCGGCGGAGGCTGGCAGCGATTCAGCAAAGACCTGGCCAGGTGGATCGTCAAGGTAAGGAATGCCGCCCCTGACATGCCAGCGCTATGGGCGCTGAACACCGCGCAGGCATATCGGGCCGCAGCGGAAAAGAGCGACAGCCAAGAGATCGAAGGCTTGGATCAGATGCTCGCCTTCGCCCCGTGGCGTGGCAAGGACCATTTCAACCGGTATGCGGACACGGTCCACATGCTTCATCCGGATTGGTTCAGCCAGTTCGAGATAACTGCCAACGACGAGCGCACGTTTACCATGTCCTACAAGCCCGGCAGCGAGGGCTTTCTGATCGCCATGATCGGTTGGCGACCACAAGCGCAAGAGGAGGATTCCCATGACTAGGCGCGGTAACTCGGAAGGCAGCATATACGAGCGCAAAGACGGCCGCTGGACTGCCAGCATCGACCTCGGCTATTTGGGCGGCAGACGGCACCGCAAAGCGTTCTATGGGTCGACGCGGCGCGAAGTCGCCGACAAGCTGACGGCCGCTCTTCGGGCGCGACAGCAGGGGCTCCCGGTCCTGAGCGAGCGCCAGACAACGGGCGCGTTCCTGGAGTCGTGGCTGCGCGACACCGCCGCTCAGAAGGTCCGCCCGAAAAGCCTTGTGCGCTATGAGGGGATTGTCCGCCTCTACCTTCTGCCAGCGCTCGGCCATATCCCGCTGGCGAAGCTCTCACCGGATCACGTCCAGAAGATGATGAACGATGCCCTTGCCGCCGGCGCGTCCCCTCAGAGCGTCTGCCACCATCGCGCCGTTCTGAGGACGGCCCTGGGCGTCGCCCTAAGGTGGGGGATGGTGAGCCGCAACGCCGCCAGCCTTGCCGAGCCGCCGCGTGTCCCTGAGCGCGAGGTACGCGCCCTCAGCGTCGCCGACGCGCGGGCACTGCTGGCAGCAGTAGAGGGGGACCGCCTGGAGGCGCTGTTCACTGTCGCCCTCGGCGTCGGCCTTCGCCAGGGTGAAGCGCTGGGGCTTCGCTGGAGCGACGTTGACCTGGAGGCCGGGACGCTCACCGTTCAAAGGGCATTGCAGCGCGTCGGCCAGGAGTGGCTGTTCCCAGAGCCAAAGACGACGCGCTCTCGGCGCACGGTTACGCTCCCCCACCCCGTAGTAGCCGCCCTACGCGAGCACAGAGGGCGCCAGCTACAGGAACGGTTGCGCGCCGGCGCCGCCTGGGAAGGCGGCGAATGGGGCGATCTCGTTTTCTGCGATGAGATCGGCGGCCCGCTATCGGGCTTCCACGTCAGCCGACGCTTCCGCTCGCTCCTGGCACTAGCCGCGCTTCCGTCTATGCGCTATCATGAGCTTCGGCACGGTGCCGCGTCCCTCATGGCCGCTCAGGGTGTGCCGGCCCGCGTAGCAATGGAAGTGCTAGGCCATGCCCAGATCAGCACCACGCTCAACATATACACTCACGTTGCGCCCGAGCTCCAGCGCGACGCGGCCGAGCGCATGGCTGCGGCCTTGTGGGGGGAAAATTGATTCGCGTGGCTGTCAAATTGGCTGTCAAAACGGCGTTCGGGGCGACCTCAAGGGGCTTCGGGCGGCGAAAACGCATCTGAAATAGTGTCGGGGCCAGCGTAGCTCAGTGGTAGAGCAGCGGTTTCGTAAACCGCGGGTCGAGGGTTCGAATCCCCCCGCTGGCTCCAGCCTCGGCCGCGTGAGAGCTTTGTCGAGCCGGCGGTTGCGTCTGGCGATGACAGACAAAGCGAACGCCCGTCGGCCAATTCTTCAGCTTGGCGAGTCTGGGCTCTCCGATGGAAGTTGCACTCGCTTTGGAGCTTGCCCTCCACCTCTGGGGTGAGGCTCAATTCGTGTGACGGGAATCCTGCGGTTCCCCTGAACGCGACGCTGGCCCGCCAGATTTCCGCCTATTCTTCGATGGGGCCAACGGCGCCGGCGCGGAACCAGGTCACCGGGCGGTACTCTCGCGCGACCACGCCCTCCTGCTTGAACCTCGGCCAGCCCAGCACGAGCGCGCTGATGACTTTCCAGGGGTAGTCTATGCCCAGCCTCTCCTTTATCGGGGGCAGCAGGTTGATCGCCGACGCGAAACCGACCCAGCAGGACTTTATCCCCAACGAGTTCGCCACCAGGTTCATGTTCTGCCCGCAGATGCCGGCGGCGATCTCGGGGCCGCTGACGGCGCGCTCGTCGCCGAGGATGAGGATGACGGCGGCGGCGCCCAGTAGCGGCGGCTCGTCCCTCCTGGCAATCGACCCCATTCCGCCGGTCATCACCCGCGGGTCGTAGGTGCCGGGCTGGGGAGCAAGCTCGTAGCCGGCGGCGAGGTTCTTCACCATCGCGTCGTCTTTGTAGATCGTGTACAGCAGGTTTAGGCCGTCCCATATCGCCTCGTCCATCTCATGGATGACTTCCTGGTCGGTTACGACGACGAATCGCCAGGGCTGGCAGTTCCCAGCGCTCGGTGCGAATCGGCCCGCCTCGAGAACCCGCCTGATGAGCGTCTCCGGCACCGGCTTATCCTTGAAGTTGCGGACGCTGCGGCGCGTGAACACCGCCTTCTCGATGGCGTTCCAGTCGTCGGGCCCACCATCGGCGTCCAGCGCTTTGGCCGGCGGCGTGGCCGGCAACGGATGAGGCAGCGTCTTGAAGAAGCCCTCATCCACGTGGTACGGCTCGACGATGGAGATAGCCTTCCTCGGACAGGCGATCAGGCAATTGTAGCAGCTAAAGCAGGCATACTCCGCCTTCAGGCGCGGCGCTTCGCCTTCGCGCAGCTCCCAGGCGCGGAACGGGCAATTATCCCAGCAGAACTGGCACGACGAGCCGCGGGGCCGCGTGCACTTCTTGGGGTCTGCCGCCATCACGCCCATGTGGACACCCTTCGGCCGAAAGACCGGCTCTACGTCTTCCCACGGCATTTCTTCCTCCTGGACCCGGTTGACTCTTGAACTGCCGCCGAGCCTCCAGGCGTCCATGTTAGCTTACCCCCGTTTTTATCCGCAAAATGCCCAGCGGCCGTGATCCCTTGAAGACAGGGGCTACTCCGGCACCCATCTGGCGGTTACACTAGCGGCGAGCGCTCGATGAAAACGAATCTTCTGGTGACTTCTCACGCTGCCTGCAAGGGCCACGCTCCGGAAAACACGCTCGCCGGTGTGCGCAGGGCGCTGGCGCTAGCGGCCGACGCCATCGAGGTCGACGTGCGCTGCACGGCCGACGGTGTCCCCGTCCTCCTCCACGACGAGACGGTCGACCGCACGACCAACGGTAGCGGCGCCATCAACTCGCTGACCTTTGCCGAGGCGCGCCGTCTGGACGCCGGCGACGAGCGCTTCCCCGGCGAGCCGATCCCATCGCTGCAAGAAGCGATAGGCTTGACGAAGGGCCGAGCCCTTCTGGTGCTTGAACTGAAGCAGCCAGGCATCGAAAAGGCGGCGCTGGACGTCGTGTGGCAAGAGGGAGATGTGCGCGGCTGCGTCGTGCACTCGTTCCTGCCTTCGGTGGTCGCACGCGTTCGTCAGCTGGAGCCGCGCCTCCCCTGCGTCCTCTTGACCGCAAGCGCCGCCGATCGGGGTCAGTTGCTGGACTCCGTCCTCGCCGTCAACGCGCAAGGGGTTGCCGTGCTCCACAGCCTCGTCGACGAAGAGCTTGTCGCGGAGGCCAACCGCCGCTCACTGCGCCTGTACTGCTGGACGGTGAACGAGGAGCCGGAGATGCGCCGTCTGATTGCCTGTGGCGTCGACGGCATCACCTCCGACCACCCGGAGCGGGTGCGCAACGTCCTTTCCGCGCCCTGAGGCGGCAAACAGCCCAACTCCCGCATCGCGTATAATGTGGTTAATAGGTCGACGTTCTTCAGGCGGAGTGAACGATGGATCGCCCCTCTCCGTCACCGGGCACAATCACCCTCATGGGCTCCGGCGAGTTGACGGAGTCGATGAGCAGGGTGCACCACTGGATCGTCTCCCAGATCGACGGCTCGGTTCAGGCCGTCTTCCTCGACACGCCTGCCGGCTTTGAGCTCAACTCTGACAACATCTCCGAGAAGGCGCGCACCTACGTCCGCCGCTATGTCGGCGTTCCCTGCGCGCTCGCGTCCTTCAAGTCGGCGGAGAGGGCGACGACGGCGGAGACAAGAAACGCCGTGAGGAAGATCGAGACGTCAAATTACATCTTCGCCGGACCGGGAAGCCCCACGTACGTCATCCGCAACTGGCGCGGCACGCCGGTCTTAGAAGCCGTTGCCGGCCACGTGAACGACGGCGCTCACCTCGTGCTGGCAAGCGCGGCCGCGATTGCCATCGGCCACTACTCGTTGCCCGTCTACGAAATCTATAAGGTCGGCGAAGACCCGCACTGGGTCGAGGGGCTGAACCTGCTTGCGCCCTACGGCCTGGACCTGACCATCGTCCCGCACTGGAACAACTCCGAGGGTGGCACCTACGACACCCGCTTCTGCTTCATGGGCAAGCCCCGCTTCGACGACCTGGAGGCGCTCCTGCCGGAGTCAACGGTCCTCTTGGGGATCGACGAGTATACAGCCTGTATCCTGATTCCGAGTCGAGATGAGTGCCGGGTGATGGGCGCCGGACAGGTCACCATTCGCTGCCGGGGCCACGAGACGATACTTCAGGCCGACGCGTCGTTCAGCCTCGATGAGCTGAGGAGCGGGACTGCCGCCGTCGCCGGGCCGGTCATTGGGGCGAAGGTGCCGGAAACGGCGGCCCAAGTGGGCGAGACCTTGGCGCGGCAGGTGGCAGAGACCGAGAGGGCGCTGACGCCGGACGACGGCGGCCATCCGGCGCTCGGCGAACTGGCTGGTCAGGCGTTCGAGCTGGCGCAGGCGATCGAGCGGGCGCAGGAAAGCGGCGTCCCCCAAGAGCAGCTCTCGCCGGCACAAGCTGGTCTCCGGCAGTTGGTCGATACCTGGCAGACGCGGCTGGACGCGGCCGGCGGCAACCAAGTTGCCAACCTCGCCCCCTTCGTCGACCTCCTCCTCGACCTGCGCTCGCATCTCCGCGCGGCGAAGCAGTGGGCGCTCGCCGACGAGGTCCGCGAACGCCTCGCCGCCCTCGGGATCGTCATCGAGGACACGCCGGCCGGCACCACCTGGCGGCGAAGCTAGCTGCCGAACGTCAGCCCCACATCAGCTCCGTCGCCCGACGGAAGATCGCGTCGAACATCTCCTCCGTGAGCATCGACGTGAACGTGTTGCGCTGGCTCGGGTGATAGGAGCAGAGGATCGTCTGTCCCCTGGGAAGGGCGGCCTCAGCGCCGTGCCCGAAGTGGGGACGGTGCCGCAAGCCTACGGCAAGCGACACGGCGTCGTAGGCGAACCCGCCCAGAGGGACGATCACCCGAAGGGACGCCAGCAGATCGATCTCGCGCACGAGGTAAGGCAGGCAATTGTCCCGCTCCTCCCGCGTCGGTTTGTTGTCGGGGGGGACGCAGCGCACGGCGGCCGAGACATATGCGCCCTTGAGACGAAGACCGTCGTCACGGCTCGTGCTCGTGGGCTGGTTGGCGTACCCAGCCTTGAACAGCGCCCGGTACAGCCAGTCGCCGGAGCGGTCGCCGGTAAAGATGCGACCCGTCCGGTTTCCGCCGTGGGCCGCCGGCGCCAGTCCGACGGCCATCAGCCTCGCCTCCGGGTCGCCGAAGCCGGGGAGCGGCCGCCCCCAGTAGACCCAGTCGCGGAAGCCGGCGCGCTTTTCCCTGGCGACCATCTCCCTCCATTCCACCAGCCGCGGGCACTTCCGGCAGACGGCCACCTCGGTCGACAGGCGTTCCAGAGAGTCCATGTCTTGAGTGTAGCATCGACCTGGCCGCTCGTGAGTACCGATTGCCTGCCGAAGGGCGGCCGACGGTCGCGCCTCCATCCCGTTCTGTTCCGGGCTTGCGCGCGAGCGCGCCAGCACCCATGATCTCGTTGACAAGGTTCCAACTCTAGAGCCAAGGACTCACGCTCGACATGAACCCATGGCGGCGGCTGGAATTCGGCATACTGCTTCTTCTGCTTTTGCTGGCGATCGGCGTCACCGGCTATCTGACGATAGAGGGCTGGTCGTTCATGGACGCCCTCTACATGACCGTCATCACCGTCACGACCGTCGGCTTCAGCGAAGTGGGGCCGCTGAGCACCGGCGGCCGTATCTTTACAATGTTCCTTATCTTGTTGGGGGTGGGCGCCGCCCTCTACATCCTCGTCGGCGTCGTCACCCTGGTGATCGAAGGTGAACTGGGACAGGCCTTGGGAGTACGAAGAATGAAAGCAAGAATACAGGCACTACGCAACCATTATGTCCTCTGCGGCTTCGGTCGCGTCGGCGAGGAGATCGGCCGCGAGTTCATGGATCGCCGTATTCCCTTTGTCGTTGTGGAGTCGAACCCGGAATCCGTCGGGCGCGCGCGGCAACGCGGCTTCCTCCTTGTGGAGGGCGATGCCACCGCCGACGCCGCGTTGCTCGATGCCGGGATCGAATACGCCCGCGGGCTGCTCGCCGCTTCCGACTCCGACGCCGGCAACACCTATATCACGCTCACTGCCAAGGCCATCAATCCGAACATCCTCGTTGTCGCTCGCGCCGGCCAGCCCTCTAACCAGGAGAGGATGCGTCGCGCCGGGGCGGACCGGGTCATCTCCCCGTACCTCATCGGCGGCCGGCGCATGGCGCTATCCGCCCTCCAACCGCTGGTGATGGACTTCATCGATACGCTGACGTCAGGGGCAAGGCCGGGCCAGCGCCTCGTCGCCGAGATCGAGGCGGGCGAGGACTCCGGGCTCGTCGGTTGCAGCCTGGACGACGTCCTCCGCGGCTGCGCGAACGCCATCGTCCTCGCCGTTCAGAAGCCTGACGGCGAGATAACTGTGGGGCCGCCCGGGGCCAGCACCGTCGAGCTTGACGACCGGCTGATCGTGCTGGGGAAAGAGGCCGACCTGGAGTCACTTGCCGGCCGGTCGGCGCCGGGGTCTGGGTGAGGTGTCATTGGAAAGCCGCGCGAAGGGCCGGACCCGCCGAAATCGTGCCGCGAGCAAGGCCCCCTCTCTGCACAGCTCGGATGTGCGCCAACGTGCCTTGCTCCTAGTTAACCCCGCCGCCAGGGGGTCGCCCTCCATCGAGAAGCTGCGCCTGGCGGTCGCCTGGCTGGAGACGAAGGGCTGGGAGGCGAAGCTCAGCCTGACGGAGCACCAAGGCCACGCCATTGACCTTGCCACCGAGGCCGTGGCATCGGGATATGACGTCGTAGTGGCCTGCGGCGGTGACGGCACCATCAACGAGGTCGCAAACGGCCTCGCGATGTCTGACACCGCCCTGGCCGTCATACGGGGAGGAACCGCGAACGTCTGGGCAAAAGAGATCAGCATCCCGCGCGATCCCCTCGAAGCCGTGCGCCTCCTCGTCGACGGTCAAAGGCGCCGCATCGATCTGGGGCTCGCGGAGGCGGCGGGCAATCGACGCTTTTTCCTGCTGATGGCGGGAGTCGGACTAGACGGGTACATCGTCAGCCGAATCCCGGAGGATCTGAAGCAGCACCTCGGCGCGACTGCCTACATCCTGCACGGCGTTCGCGAGGGTTTTCGCTTTCGATGCCTCGATACAACGCTGGTCATCGATGGAGAATCGATGACTGTTCCGCTCTACTGGCTGCTGGCCGCGAACACGCGCTCCTATGGCGGCGTCATCAACGTCGCCCACCGCGCCGTGGCAGACGACGGGCTTCTCGATGTCTACGTGTTCCAGGGCCACGGCATCCGGCAGGCCATGTTGCACGGCCTGCGGGTGCTTTCGCGCCGGCATGACCATGCCCCGAACGTCATCCACCGTCAAGCCCGGCACATCGAGCTGTCAGGCCTTCCGGACCTGGAAGCTCAGGTGGACGGTGACAGCCTTGACTTCGTGCCCCGCACCGTAAGCGTCGTACCCGGAGCACTCACCGTCGTGGTCCCGTCGACGCTGGAGAGCGCGCTCTTCGCCGGAGAGCCGGAGGTTGCCTCTCACTCCAAGGTCACCTGACCCTGCTTCACGCGGTAGATGCGGGCGCCGGGAACCGACGCCTGGCCCTCCTCTTCTCTCTCCGCCGACGTGATCCATACCTGGTCGAACCCGGCAATGGCGTCGAGTACGCCGCGACGACGACCCTCGTCCATCTCGGAGAGGACATCGTCCAAGAGAAGGACCGGATAGTCGCCGGTGGCAGCGAGGAGAAAGCGCGCCTCCGCCACGCGCAAGGCGAGGGCTGCGGTGCGCCGCTGTGCCCGCGAGGCGAAGGCGGCGGCAGAGCGGCCGTCGAGAAGGAAGAGGAGGTCATCGCGGTGCGGCCCCCAAAGCGAGGCCCCGGCAGCAATCTCCCGCCGGCGACCCTGAAGTAGCGCCTCGACATAGGCGGTCGCTAGCTCCGCCTCGCCGGCACCGGCCGCTCGCTCCGCATCGAAGTCACGCGCCCAGTGCGGCTCGTAGACGAGCGCCAACTCCTCGCGTTCGCCGCTGAGCGATGCCTGCGCCTCCCGCGCCAGCCCGGCGACACGCGCGAGAGTCCGCGCCCTCGCGCCGACGATGTAGGCGCCGGCTTCGGCCATCTGCGCATCCCAGAAGGCAAGCTGGTCGCCCTCGGCGGCGCCGTCTCGAATGCGGCGCAGGAGGGCGTTGCGCTGCAGGAGCACCTTGCCGTACTTCTGCAGCGAGACAAGATAGCGGCGGTCGACCTGGGATAGCGTAACATCGATGTAGCGACGCCGGAGCGAGGGAGGGCCGCCGACGAGGTCGAGGTCTTGCGGCGTGAAAAACACGGCGTTGATCTGCCCGATCGCCTCCGACGCCCGCTTGGCGGCGCCGTTCACGCGCAGTCGCTTGCCTGCCCGGTACTGCCCTGTCGGCGACAAGATTGCCCCGTCCGGCTGCCCCTGGACCGCCATCTCAACCCGCACGGGGCCCGACCGCCGTTCCGCATCCGCGACGAGACGGGTGACGGGCGGCCCACCGTTCGCGACGTCCCAGCAGATAAGTTCGCTGTCAGTGCTAGCGCGCGGAGAGCGCATCGTGGACAGCAGGCAGACGGCTTCGAGGAGGTTCGTCTTCCCCTGCGCGTTCTCGCCGAAGAACAGTAGCGTGCCCGCAGGCAGCTCCAGCTCCAGCCGGCGATAGTTTCGGAAGCCAGCGAGGCTCAGATGTCGAACGTACATAGTGGGCTGCAAGCTACAGCGTCAGGTCATTATAGCAGAGGACCGGCCGCAAGCAGGCAGCGTGGTCTCGATGGGAACCAGCGACCGTTCGCCGGAGGACGGGCGGGCATGCGGAAGAGAGCGTTATCAGTGAACCTAGGCGCGGCGTCTCCCGATCCACCAGAGCTCAGAGAGCGGGGTACCAAGAAGGATCGCCGTGGGAGGCTCTATGCTGACGGCCCCTGGAAGCGCACCCGCAGCCGCGACGCCTCGGGGCGCGACTCTTCGAGCTGCAACTGCTGTCCCGTCGCCTCCCGCAGAGTCTCCAGCAGACGCGTCGCCGTGATCGGCTCCCGCAGCATCAGCACGATGCGCGCCTCGCCGTCAAAGTAGCGCTCTACGGACGCCCCTTCGATAGCGGGAACCCGCATGAGGGCGCGCTGCACCTCCATCAGGCCCTGGAAGCCGGGCACCGCGGAGATGACCAGCGTCAGTCCTTCTTCGCCGGGCGTGAACGCGGGCTCCGTGTCCACGGGCGCTACCACCACCGCTTCGACTTCCGCCGGGGCGACGACCGGCGCCGCGACCCTCGATTCCGCGACGAGGCGGGACATCTCGTCCAGGCGGCGCTCCAGGCGTTCCAGGCTTCGCGCCAGGGAAGTGATCTGGTCGGCCAGCGAGCGGCGGTCCTGATCGATGCGGTCGATCGCCCGCTCAAGGTGCTCCCGCGACGCATGGCTCGCCGACTGCACCTCGTCAATGAGGATGCGCCTCTCGTCGGCCATGCGGTCGAGCGCGCGGTCGAAGTGCTCCGTGAGCGTGCGGATGAGCGACTGCGTTTCCTGCAGCAGCGTCGGACCGGGCAGCTTCTCCTCTTCCGGCGGCGTGGGCTCGGCCGGGCGCTCCGGGGCGCTGCCGACGAGAACGGACTCCGCCTCGGCGAGGGCGCGTGCGAGGATTTCGGCGGCCTTGCGAGTGGCTTCGCTAGCTGGCTCTTCCTTCTTCTCCTCGTAGCCAGCGGACTCCTGGGGCTGAACCGGCTCCTTCGACCCCTCTAGCGGCAGTTCATTCTTCTCTAGCATCGCTGCTTTCACTTCCTCTTCAACGGGAGCTGCAGCCTCAGGTTGGGCTGAGGGTGGCGGCTGGGTGGCGGGCGGCGGCTGAGGTCGTGGCGCCGGCTTGGGCGCCGGACCGAGCACAATCCCTACCAGTCGCGAGAGCACAGACGGCAAGGGCAGGCCACGCCTGCGCTGTCTCGCGGGAGGGGCGTGAGAGACGCGTTTGCCCTGTCCGCCCTTGGCCCCCGATGGGTTCTTCGGCTTCATACGGTTGCTATCGTAATACCGGTACGCCGGGTCTGACATAGACCAAGGCTTCTTTAGGTTTATCGGCAGGAGGTGGCGAACCGCGAAGGGAGGCGTACCCCTAGGGGTCATTATACTGCGGATTGAGGGGGCGCATCGGCAGGGCAAGGAGGCTGAGGCTTTGATTGACCGGTTGATATCAATTGAAAAAGAACGTGTTTCTCTCCGGATTCCCGGAGGGGCTATGGGCGAGAGCGCGTCGCGCTAGGGTTTCGGCGGGTGGACGTGGCTATCATGATGCGACCTCGGGCGGGTGAAGACGGCGCTTTGATGATAGCAGTTTGGGGCGCCGATCTCGAAGGGGGTTGTGTCAGCGCCGGTGAGGCCGCCTACGGGTGTTCGGAGTCGACTATCAGACCGCCGAAACTTGTATACTTCGCAGTAGAGAGGAGAAGGGACTATGCCTCATCCACTGGTCCTGCAACTACGGTTCACACGCGCTGAGTTCCGGCGTGGCCTGGAAGGTCTCACGGATGCCGAGGCGCGCAGGCGGTTCATGCCCATGAACTGCATTAGTTGGAGTATTGGTCATCTGGCCTGGCATGAACAGAGATACTTTCTGTTCTACGGGCAAGGCCAACTGCCGTTTCCCGAGGTCAACGAGCAGTTTGCTTATCGCGGTCCGGCCAGCACGCCGGCGCTGGATGACGTCTGGTCAGCGTGGCACACGATCACGCAGGCTGCCGATCCGTGGCTCGACACCCTGACAACCGAGAAGCTGCAAGAGAACGTTGTCAGAGAGGGCAGGCCCCGCCGTGCCGTTTGGGGCTCGCTGCTGCAGCGCGTGATTTACCACTACTGGTATCACACGGGCGAGAACATGGCCATTCGCCAAACGCTGGGCCATACGGACTTACCGCAATTCGTCGGCGACATAGAAGAGCAAGCGCCCTACCAGCCGGAATGAAGCCTCGCCAGACTCGCTGAAACAGCGACGTTCGGGGCTCGCACTCGTTCTCACGCTTCTCTCACGCCCCGCTTCATTCTTCTCACAGCGCCTGCACTATCGGCATCTAGTCTATGGTGTAGGGGTTGGTGCATCCGGCATTGCCCCGTGAAAGAACGAGAGGATGAGGTGGGAAAGATGACAACCGCAGCTAAAGACCTCAAGGAGTTGACCATCACGCGCATTTTCGATGCGCCACGGGAACTCGTGTGGAAGGCCTGGACGGAGCCCGAGCGCTTGATGCGCTGGTGGGGCCCGAGAGGATTCACATCGCCCGTCTGCAAGATCGACTTTCGCGTCGGCGGCGTCTATCTGAACGACATGCGGTCGCCTGAGGGCAAGGACTACTGGAGCACAGGCGTCTACCGCGAAATCATTCCGTTGGAGCGGATAGTCGTCAGCGATAGCTTTGCGGACGAGAACGGCAACGTAGTCCCGGGCACGTACTACGACATGACCGCAGACCTCCCGCTGGAATTGCTGGTGACGATAGCCTTCGAAGAGCACGAAGGCAAAACAACACTCACCCTGAGGCACGCCGGCTTCCCTCCCGGCGAGCAATGGGATGGGGCTCGGCAGGGCTGGTCCGAATCCTTCGACAAGCTCGCCGAAACCTTACGAGAGGAAAAAGGGACAACCACTACGGCGAAGACCGACTTCATCGTTGAACCGGGAAAGCAAGAGATCACCTTCACGCGGGTCTTCGACGCGCCGCGAGACGCCGTGTTCAAGACATGCGAGGATCCAGACTTGCTTCCACAATGGTGGGGGCCGAAGTACCTGACGACGACCGTTGAGAAGATGGACGTCAGACCGGGCGGCGTTTGGCGAATCGTGCAACGCGATCCCAACGGTAACGAGTACGGGTTCCACGGCGTCTATCACGAGGTCGCGCCGCCGGAGCGGGTTGTCCGCACCTTTGAGTTCGAAGGGATGCCGGGGCACGTGACGCTCGAAACGGTGACGTTGGAAGACCTAGGCGGGAAGACGAAGATGACGACCAAATCCGTCTTCCAGACGGTCGAGGACCGCGACGGGATGTTCGCATCGGGGATGGAAGGCGGAGTGAATGAGAGCTTGGAGCGTCTTGACGAACTCCTGGCGAAGGTCTGAGCGAGACGGCCTAGTGGTTCAGGTGGACAGCGCGGCTCTGCGGCGGCTTTCAAGGGGAAGTTCAGCGACGGCCGACGTGGCTGACTAGCTTGATCCTTCACTGAAGGGTAAGGTAATCCACGTCGAACTGCTGGGGCTATGCCTGCGCTGCAAGAAGAAGGGAAGGAAAGAGGCGTGATCGGAAGACGCCAGTCTCGGTAGAAAGGAGACATCACCGTGAAGGACGAAAAGGAACCCCTAACCACCGGTTTCGGGATGCCGGTCGACAATGACCTGAACTCGTTGACTGCGGGGGCCAAGGGCCCAGTGCTCATCCAGGACGCCCACCTGATCGATAAGCTCACCCATTTTGACAGCGAGCGGATCCCCGAACGCGTTGTTCACGCGAAGGGAGCCGGTGCCCACGGCTACTTCGAAGTGACTCACGATGTTGCCAAGTACACGCGTGCCAAATTCCTCTCCCAGGTGGGAAAGCGAACCGAGGTCTTTGCGCGGTTCTCCACTGTCGGGGGAGAGAAGGGATCGGCGGACTCAGAACGCGACCCGCGTGGCTTCGCGGTCAAGTTCTACACCGAAGAAGGCAATTACGACATGGTGGGAAACAACACTCCCGTCTTCTTCATCCGCGACACCCTGAAGTTTCCCGACTTCATTCATACCCAGAAACGCAACCCGGCGACCAACCTCAAGGACCCGGACATGTTCTGGGACTTCCTTTCCCTGACCCCCGAATCGATCCATCAGGTCACTATCCTCTTCTCGGACCGCGGCACCCCGAGAACCTACCGCCACATGAACGGATATAGCAGCCATACCTATATGTGGTACAACGAGAGAGGCGACTACTGGTGGGTGCAGCTCCACTTTAAGACCGAGCAGGGGATTCAGAACTTCAGCGGCGAGGAAGCTGAACGTATGCGGGGCGCCGATCCAGACTGCGTCACTCGCGATTTGCATGAGTCGATTGCTCGGGGGGATTACCCTTCCTGGCGCCTCGAGGTGCAGATCATGACCCCTGAGCAGGCCAAGAGCTACCGGTTCGATCCTTTCGACATAACCAAAGTGTGGCCGCACGCGGACTTCCCGCCCATGAATGTGGGCCGTCTGGTACTCGACCGTAATCCAGAGAACTACTTCGCCGAGGTGGAGCAGGCGGCGTTCTCGCCGGGCAACTTCGTTCCCGGCATCGGCCCGTCACCCGACAAGATG
>JBEKDP010000010.1:0-16261 GCA_050014295.1 Dehalococcoidia bacterium
GCAGTGGTCGGGCGTGCGCGCTCCAGAAGCGGTAGACTCACGAGTCGCCCTCCTGTAAGATACGGGCAGACTCCCGAGTGCTGCGTCCTCCGTCGATCATCACCATGAGGCACCGCGGAGCCCAGGAGCGCGACATGAAGATCGCCTTCGTCATGTATCAGGGGAACATGTTCTCCGGCGGTCAGGGCATCTACACCTACTACCTGACCCGCGAGCTGGCGCGCCTCGGCCACGAGGTGCACGTGATCGCCGGGCCGCCGTACCCCCGAACCGACGATTCGGTGATCTGCCACAACGTGAAGACGGAGAGCTACTGGAGCGTCTATCACAACCGCGGCGAGTTCATGCTGCACCGGCACCCGCTGGTGCACTTTCACCCGTTCAACTTCTACGAGTTCGCTTCGACGCGCGTTGCCCTGTCGTCGCTCCTGCTCACGTTCAGCCTGCGCGCCTTCATGAAGATCAAGGAGCTGTCGGCGGACGGGCCGTTCGACGTCGTGCACGACAATCAGACGCTCAGCTACGGCATGCTGCTGGTCAAGTCGCTGGGCGTGCCGGTGGTGGCGACGATCCATCATCCGCTGTCGGCCGACCTGCGGAACAGCATCATCCAGTCGCGCAGCATCTATGAGATGGCGCGACGCTACCTCTGGTTCCCGTGGGTGATGCAGGAGGTGACGGCGCGACGGATGGACGCGATCATCACCGTGTCGCAGAACACGACGCGGGCGGTGGAGCGCGTGTTCAAGGTGCCGCGCAGCCTGATGACCTGCGTCTACAACGGCATCGACACGGAGGTGTTCCGGCCGCTGCCGGACGTGCCGGAGGCGCCGAACACAATCCTCTTCAACACGAACTCCGAGGACCGCAACAAGGGGGCGCGCTACGTGTTCGAGGCGCTCCACCTGCTGTACGAGAAGAAGGTGCCTTTCAACCTCATCCTGGTCGACAACGAGAAGAAGGTGCTGAAGCTGGCGCCGGAGATGGTGCGCCGCTACGGGATGAGCACACAGGTCACGTTCACCGGTCGGGTGTCGACGGACGAGCTGCTGCGACTGTACAACAGGGCGAGCATCCTGGTGTCGCCGTCGCTGTACGAGGGGTTCGGGCTGCCCGCCGCCGAGGCGATGGCCTGCGAACGAGCGGTCATTGCGAGCACCGCTCCCGCCTTCCCGGAGGTTATCGACCACGGGAGGACCGGCTGGCTGGTCCCTCCGGCGGACGCGCCGGCGCTGGCGGAGGCGATCGAGATGCTGCTGGGGGACGCGGAGCTGCGGCAGCGGCTGGGGAAGGCGGCACGCCAGAGCATCATCGAGCGCTTCAACTGGCGAAACAACGCCGAGCAGGTGCTTGGAGTCTACGAGCGGGTGATCTCCGAGCGGAGGGGATAGACCACGTCGGACAACATAGTCAGCGTGGATTTCCGACGGCACCTACCCATTAGTCCCGGCGACCTGGTGCTGGACGTCGGCTGCGGCGAAGGCCGGCACACGAGCGAGGCCTGTCACTGGGAGTGTCGCGCAGTGGGGGTCGACCTGAGCGAAGCCGATCTGCGGCTGGCTAAGCGGCTGCTCGGCTATCAGGAGCGCGCCCACGAGATCAAGGGTCGCGCCGACTTCATCGCCGTGGACGCGCAGAACCTGCCGTTCCGGGACGGCGTGTTCGACAAGATAGTCTGCACTGAGGTGCTGGAGCATATCCCCGATGACAAGGCCGGAATAAGGGAGCTGGTGCGCGTCCTCAAGCCGGGGGGGCTGATCGCCGTCAGCGTGCCCAACTTCTGGCCGGAGATCGTGTTCTGGACGATCTCTTGGGGGTACTGGCATTCGCCGGGAGGGCACGTCCGCTTCTACCGGCCGGGCGAGATGGAGACGGCGCTTACGGAAGGCGGGCTGGAGATCTACGCGCAACGCCTGCGCCACACGATCCAGACCATGTACTGGTTCTTCCGCTGCGCGTTCGGCATCAACAACGAGAACTTCTTGATCACACGCTACCTCCAGAAGCTCGTGCAGTGGCATTACCGACGTCGCCTGCGGCTCCTGGAGTACATGGAGGCGTGCGTCAACCCGGTTCTGGGCAAGGACCTGGTGTTCTATGGCAGAAAGCCGACCAATTCCTCCGACTAGGCTCGACGAACGAGTCCGCCTCCGCCCGCGGCCGGTGGAAACCTATCGCTACCGCGAGGACGGCGGCAACGGTCACGCCACGCCGCCACGGCTGAACACGATCGACCTCGATCTGCTGGGGCTGAAGGCGGGCAACCGGCTCCTGGACGTCGGCTGCGGGACGGGTCGTCACGTCATCGAGGCGTGCCGCCGCGACTGCTACGTCGTCGGCGTTGACCGCGACGAGGCGGAGCTGCGGCGCCTGCAGCTCTTCGGCTACTGCCTGGCGACGGAAGGCGGGATGCGTGGCCGGGGCGCGCTTGTCGTCGGGGACGCGATGAAGCTTCCTTTCGCGGATGGCGCTTTCGACCGCGTCATCTGCACGGAGGTCTTCGAGCACGTGCCCGACGACGGCCTTCTCATGGGAGAGCTGGCGCGACTCGTCCGGCCGGGCGGCACGATCGCCGTCAGCGTACCGGACACGGCGGCGGAGGCGATCCTCTGGCGGATCGCGTCGCTGCGAAAGAGGCCGCCGGGGGAGCACTTGCGCATCTACCGGCGGAGCGAGGTCGCGCGGCTTCTTCAGTCCAACGGCTTCGCCGTTTATGCGCGTCGCTACCGCCATTCGCTGGAGAGCCCCTACTGGTTCCTCTGGATGGGCGCCAAGGAAGGAAGCTTGCGGAAGAGGCTGTCGGCGGCGTGGCGGGACTTTCTGGATGCGAAGACGGCTGAGGGCTCGCACCTGCTCGACAGGCTGGAAGGCGCCGGCAATCTCATCCTGCCAAAGAGCCTGGTCGTCTACGCGCGGAAGGTTGACGAGGGGAGAGCGCCTTGCGGATAGCGTTCATCGTCTACCAGGGGAGCATGTCTTCGGGCGGTCAGGGCGTATTCATCCAGTACCTGACGCGCGAGCTGCTGGGGCTCGGGCACGATGTGCACGTCATCGCCGGGCGGCCGTACCCGGAGGTGGACGAGGGCGTACATCTTCACAAGCTGAAGACGTACCGCGTGTGGGACTTCATGGACGACATCGATGAGTACCGGTTCCGGACGAACCCGGCGCTCTTCTTCCAGCCGGTGAACTTCTACGAGCTAGTGTCGACGCGGCTTTCCCTCGGCTCGCTGCTGTTCACGTTCAGCATGCGGGCCTATCGCAAGCTGCACGAGCTGGCGCAGGAGCAGCCCTTTGACCTCGTCCACGACAATCAGACG
The DNA here is from genome assembly GCA_050014295.1 of Dehalococcoidia bacterium. Taxonomy (GTDB): domain Bacteria; phylum Chloroflexota; class Dehalococcoidia; order DSTF01; family JALHUB01; genus JBEKDP01. The sequence goes on from JBEKDP010000010.1 coordinate 3,321, forward strand.
CTGAGCTACGGCATCCTGCTGATGAAGGCAAAGGGCCTGCCCGTCGTGGCCAGCATCCATCACCCGCTGAGCATCGACCGGCGGAACCGCCTGGCGCAGGTGAAGGGCATTCATCAGACGGTGATGGTGCTCCTCTGGTTCCCCTGGGTCATGCAGGAGTTCGTCGCGCGACGGATCGACCGCGTCATCACTTGCTCCGAGAACTCGGCGCTGTCGATCCAGAAAGACCTGCGCCTCCCGCCGGGGAAGCTGCAGGTCATCCACTACGGCGCCGATACGGAGATATTCCGCCCGCTGGATGACGTGGAGAAGGAGCGGAACAGCATTCTCTTCGTGGGGGACTCGGAGGACCGGAACAAGGGCGCGCGCTATCTGCTGGAGGCGCTGCACAGCCTGCGCCATCGCCTGCACTTCCGGGTGACGTTCGTCGATCACCGCCAGCCGGACCAGCTGAAGCTGGTACAGAGCTTGAAGGGCAAATACCGCCTCGACAACTACATCGACTTTCACCCGCGGGCGACAACGGAGGAACTGGTGCGCCTGTATTGCCGGTCGCAGATACTGGTGTCGCCGTCACTGTACGAGGGGTTCGGCCTGCCCGCCGTCGAGGCGATGGCCTGCGGCGTGCCGGTGATCGCGACGCACGCCGGCGCCCTGTCGGAGATAATCGAGGACGGGGTCACGGGAATACTGGTACCGCCGGCGGACGCGGCTGCGCTCAACGAGGCGCTGCGCCGCCTCCTTTCCGATCCGGAGCTCTGCCAGCGCATGGGCGAGGCGGGCCGGCAACGCGTGCTGGAGAACTTCACTTGGCGGCGCACGGCGCAGCGCATGGTGGAGGCATACAAGGAAGTCTGCGGGAGGTCAGAGCAAGGAGCATGAGGGTCTGCTTCCTGTTACACCAGGGCAAGATGCACTCCGGCGGCCAGGGCGTCTACCTGTACAACGTGACGAAGGAGATTGCCGCCCTGGGGCACGAGGTGCACGTCATCGCCGGGCCGCCGTACCCCGAGACCGCTCCCGGCGTCAGCATCGACCGCATCCCCAACTTCAACCTGTTCGAGGTCCTGGGAACGCCCGACCCGGAGTTCTACCACGGCCGTCATCCGCTGGAGTTCTTCCGGCCTCTCAACTTCTACGAGCTGGTGACCACGCGCTACGGCATGTTTTCCGGCATGTCAGCCTTCAGCATCCGAGCGTATGACCGGCTGCGAGAGCTCCAGCGCGACCGCAGCTTTGACATCGTCCACGACGTGCAGTCGCTCGGCTACGGTCTGCTGCTGATCCGGGCCGGCGGGATGCCCGTCGTAGCGAACATTCACCATCCGCTCGCGGTGGATCGCCGGAACGCGGTGATGCAGGCGAAGAGCCTGCGGGAGAAGGTGCGCTGGATCATCTTCTACCCCTTCTTCATGCAGAACGTCGTCATGAAGCGGATCGACAGGATCATCACCGGCTCCGATCACTCCGCCCACTCCATCATGCAGGTGTTCGGCGTCCCCGCCTCGCACGTCGAGGTCATCCACGACGGCGTCGACACCGAGACGTTCCGTCCGCTGGAGGGCGTGGAGAAGAAGCGCAACGGAATCCTCTTCGTCGGCAACTCCGAGGACCGCAACAAGGGGGCGCGCTACCTCGTCGAGGCGCTGCACATCCTTCACCGGGAGATCGACTTCCACCTGACGTTCGTCGACCGGCCGCGCGAGGAGCTGAAGCTGGTGCCGTCGCTGGTGAAGCGCTGGGGGCTGCAGGGCCGAGTGACTTTCACGGGACGCGTCTCGACGGAGGAGCTGGTGCGGCTGTACAACGCGGCGGAGATACTGGTGTCGCCGTCGGTCTACGAGGGGTTCGGTCTGCCGGCGGCGGAGGCGATGGCCTGCGGCGTGCCGGTAGTGTCGACGACGGCGGGCGCGCTGCCGGAGGTCGTGGCGGATGGGGTGACAGGCTGGCTGGCACCGCCGGGCAATGCGACAGCACTGGCGGACGGGATCCGGCGGCTGATGGCGGACCCAGAGCTAAGACAGCGAATGGGGGCGGCAGGAAGGCAACGGATGCTGGAGCGCTTCACCTGGCGGGAAACGGCCCGCAAGACGGTCGCGCTGTACGAGGACGTCCTCTCGCGGCGGGCTATTCCTGCGCCGGAGGCTCCAGGGGCGTGGTAACGAGGGCCCGTCCAATCCAGAAGGCCACGTACAAAGCCCCCAGGAAGCCCATGATCACGGGCATCGCCAGCGCCCAGTAACTCTTGCGCAGGACGCCGATCAAGAAGACGATGCCGGCGATGGCGCTGACCGCGCAGATCGCTATCCCGTAGACCTGAGACCGCTCCCGATAGTTATTCCATTCCACGCTGAGCCTCCGCTTGAACCAGTGGGGGAAGATTCCTTGTATATCGATGCAGAGGTATTTATAGCAGCAATCGCTTTCGCTGTCAAACGGCACCTCGTTCGGGAATGCCGCTGGAGGCGACGACGCATTTGACCAGAAGGCGGCTTTTCCGGAGTATTCTCCTGGGCACGCGTACCGGCAGGTCCGGGGCAGATGGCCAAGGAAGGAAGGCGCCGCGATGAGCGTGATCGACGTGTGGATGCAGCATCCGACTCTGCGGTTCATGCAGCACGACATGTTCGACTCGCTGCGCCGCTGGACAAGGGCGAACCCGACGGAGGGGATGAAGGCGCTGACCGAGGAGCTCCCGCTCAAGCTGACCATCGACGCGATGGATGCGGCCGGCGTCGAACGCGGCCTGATCGCCGCCTGGTACGGCCCAGAGGGAGGGCTGATAACGAACGACGAGGTCGCCGGCTTTGTCGCGGAGTACCCGGAGCGGCTGGTCGGCGTGGCCTCGGTCGACCTGCGACGGCCGGTCGCCGCGGTGCGGGAGCTGCGGCGGGCCGTGCGCGAGCTGGGCATGCGGGCGCTGCGCATCGTGCCCTGGCTGTGGGGCCTGCCGCCGAACGATCGGCGCTACTACCCGCTCTACGCGGAGTGCGTCGAGCTGGGCATTCCGTTCTGCACGCAGGTCGGGCACACGGGTCCGCTGCGGACATCGGAGACGGGGCGGCCGATCCCCTACCTCGACGACGTCGCCTTGGAGTTCCCCGATCTGGTCATCGTGGGCGGGCACATCGGCTACCCGTGGACGGCGGAGATGATCGCGCTGGCCACGAAGTACCCCAACGTCTACATCGACACGTCGGCCTACACCGCCAGGCGCTTCCCGTCGGAGCTGGTCACGTATATGCGCAGCAACGGCAGGCGCAAGGTGATGTTCGCCACCAACTATCCGATGATCAACGCGCAGCGGGCGCTCGAAGGGCTGGACGACCTGGATCTGGACGCCGAGGCGACCGATCTGTTCCTCTCCGGCAACGCCCGGCGCGTCTTTGGCTTGTAGGCGGTCGCCTCGGCGCCCGCCTGACTTCGCATAGTGACACCATTCTAGTCCTGTCTGCCAACAGGCAGGTGTCACCAATGTCTCTGAACGAGCTTAGACCCCTGGTGCGAACCGGCCGGCAATGACTCCACCGCAGAAACTCGCAGCCGCAAAACCCGCCGCGTTGAGGCCGTAACCCGCACTCGCTCCGCCAACCGCTGCCCGGCCACCCAGACGATGCCATGGGCGTCGCAGACCACCGGTACGGCGTCGCGCCGGTCGCGCGGCACCTTCGCATCGACCAGAAGGTCCTGCAGCTTTTTCTCGCCCGCGAGCCCCAGCGGCCGGAAGCGGTCGCCGCGCCGCCGCCGGCGCACCCGCAGGTCGCCAATGAGCGCGTCCACGTTCATGGAAACCTCCCACTCATCGGACGCTGAAAGGGCCGACTCGGCCGGCGACTCGACGGAAGCATCGAACAGCCAGCGACCAACCGCCGTGCGACCGGGCACAGCCAGCGCCGTCTCGCCGTCAGGCAGAGCGTCGACGGCTTCTTCATCCATCGAGAACAGGACCAGCGAGCCGTATTCCACCCGCAGGCCGAGTCTTCGCGGCAGGTCGAGGCGCGTCCCCGCCGTCTTGTCTGCCGCGTCCGCCATCGCCCGCAGGTGTCGCGTCCCGATGTCCTGGACGTTGCCCAGGACCTGTCCGGCGGCGAGGCGGAGCACTTGCAGTCGTAGCCCTTCAGGAAGGGAGCGCAGCCCCGACAACGACAGCCGCGCCGCTCCCCCTTCGCTGCTTCCGAGAGCGGCCAACTTCTCCGCGGCTGTCTCCGCCAACGCCTGCCTCTCCAGCGCGACGGCGCTCGCCAGCCGCAGCAGGGCATCGTCGAGGCGCGGGTTGTATTCGCGCAAAAGCGGCAGCAGGCGATGTCGCAGGCGGTTTCGCCGGTATCGCGGCGAGCGGTTCGTGGAGTCCTCCAGGGGCTGCCATCCCATCTCGCGACAGTACGCCTCCGTCTCCTGCCGGCGCACCGTGAGCAGCGGACGCAGGAGCGAGAGGCCGTCGCTGTCATCGGCCGCGACCGGCCACGGCGAGCGGGGCAGCATTCCGGCCAGCCCGGTCAGCCCGCTGCCGCGCAGGATGTGCATCAGCACCGTCTCCACCTGGTCGTCCGCCGTGTGACCCACGGCGACGGAGCGGGCCCCGTTCTCTCGTGCCGCCCGGGCGAGGAAAGCGTAGCGCAGCTCGCGCGCCGCCTCCTCCAGCCCCAGGCGTCGGTCGCGGGCGTGTGCCCTAACGTCGCCCTCGCCCGTCAGCAGCGGCACTCCCAGGCTATCTGCCAACCGCGCGAGGAACTCCCGCTCACGCCGGGCCGCCGCCTTCCCGCGCAGTCGATGGTCGAAATGGGCGGCGCGCAGCTCCATGCCGAGCCTTGGGGCAAGGCGCGCCAGAATGAGCAGCAGCGCCGTCGAGTCGGCGCCGCCGGACACGCCGACGACCACGCGCTCTTCGCCGCCCAGCAGTCGCTGCTCACGGACGTAGCGAAGCACACGGCGCTCTAGGGCCTGTCCCGCCTGCTTGTGTTGTCGTTCTGTCGCTGAAGCGTTCTTTGCCATTGTCGCGCTCATAGCCTGCGTCGGCGGCGGCAAGCAAGAAAGGCCAGGCGTGGACACCTGGCCTTCGCTCCGCACGTTGTCTTTCTCTAGGGCCCGAAGAGACCCTCCCACCAGGTCTCTCCCTGCGGTTTCTCCGTCGCCGGCGTCGGCTCGGCGTCGGGCGACGATACGAGGACCCGCGTCTCGCCCGGCTTTACGAGGCCGAGCGTCCGGCGGGCCACACTCTCGATGTATTCGTCTGAAGAAAGGTACTCGCGGATTGCGGTCAGTTGTTGCTGCTGGTTCTGAAGCTGCGCTATGTCTACGCGAACGCTCTGCTCGTCGTTAGCTAGGCTGTGCGACTTCAGCGCGGTGGTAGCGGTATTGAACAGCAGGTAGCCGATGACCACCGCCGCCGCGATCAGGACGATTCGAATGACCGACCGTCCCAGCAAACTCCGAACGTCCTCTCCCTAGGACGCTTATTCGCGCCCAATCCCAGGCCGGGGTTACTTTAGCACAGCGAAACCGCGATTACAACCCCTTGCGCCTGTTCGGGGCTCTCAGTCGACTGCGAGGGCGGCGCGGAGCGCGGCGACGAGGGCGCGGTCTTCGCGGGGGTCGACGGTGCGTGGGTCGAGGAGGAGCGTGTCGTGCTCGATGCGGGCAACGACCGCCGTCTGGCCAAGCCGGAGGCGTCGGGCCAGCGCTTCGACGTCGACGCCGGGGCTGCCGATCGCCAGCAGCTTCGTCGGCAGGCTCTCTTCGGGCAGGCTCCCGCCGCCGACCAGCGAGCGGCCGTCGACGTCGCGGGTGGCGGCGCCGAGGGCCCGCGCCCATCTGCGGGCGCGCGCCGCGATGGTGGGGAGAGGCATCGCGATCATGCGCCAGACCGGCACCTGGGCCTCGGCCTCGTCCTTGACATAATGACCGAGCGTCGCGGCGAGCGCGGCGACGGCGGTCTTGTCGAGGCGGGCCGCGCGAGCGAGGGGATGGCGCTTGAGCGCGGCAACGAGGTTGCCGCGGCCGACAACGATGCCGGCCTGGGGCCCGCCGAGGAGCTTGTCGCCGGAAGAGAAGACCAGGTCGGCGCCGTCGGCCAGGCTCTCCTGGATCGTGGGCTCTTTGGCAAGGCCGAAGCGGGTCGTGTCGAGGAGGCAGCCACTGCCGAGGTCGTCGAGCAGGAGCAACCCACGCTCGTGGGTGAGGCGGGCTAGGTCGGCCAGAGGTACCGACGCGGCGAAGCCGACGACGCGGAAGTTGCTGGTGTGGACGCGGAGGAGAGCGGCGGTGCTGTCGGAGATCGCCGCCTCGTAGTCGCTGAGGTAGGTGCGATTCGTCGTGCCCACTTCCACCAGGTGGGCGCCGCTTTGGGCCATGATCTCCGGTATGCGGAAGCCGCCGCCGATCTCGACGAGCTGGCCGCGGGAGATGACGACCTCTTTGCCGGCGGCCAGAGCGGAGAGGGCGAGGAGCACCGCCGCAGCGTTGTTGTTGACGGCGATGCCCGCTTCGGCGCCGGTGACGCGGCGCAGGAGCCCTTCCAAGTGGACGTGTCGGGAGTTGCGCTCGCTTTGGTCGAGGTCGAACTCGAGGTTGCTGTAGCCGCGGCCGGCCGCCTCCATCGCGGCGATGGCGTCGTCGGAGAGGGGCGCGCGGCCCAGGTTGGTGTGGATGATGATGCCGGTGGCGTTGATGACGGGTCGGAGGGTGGGCGCGGCGGCGGCGGCGACACGTTCCAGCAGCGACGAGACGATGGCGTCGAAGGGGGGACACGGTTCGCCGGCGGCGATGGCGCGGCGGGCGGCGTCGAGCTCCTCGCGGGCCGAATCGGTGATGGCGCGGGCCGAGTAGGCGGCGGTCAAGCCGCGGACGCGCTCGTCGCCGATCAGGCGGTCGATGCTGGGCAGCCGACGATAAGGATTAGCCACTGATCCCTCTCCCTGGAATCTGCGTTCGTTCATTCTAGCATAGCCTGGCGGCGAGAGCGGTTGATCCGCATTTCACTAACCAGGTAATATGAGCACACTACCACCAGGAGGACTCTCATGAACCTACGTATTCCCGGACCAACGCCTTGCGCGCAAGAAGCACTGGACGCGATGTCTCGCCAAATGATCAACCACCGCGGGCCGGAGTTTGGCTCGATCCTGAAGCGGGTGACTTCCGGCGTGCAGGAAGTGTTTCAGACGAAGAACGAGGTCTTCATCCTGACGACGTCCGGCACGGGGGCGATGGAAGCGGCTGTGGTTAACGTGCTGTCGCCGGGAGACAAGGTGCTCTGCGTGTCGATAGGTGCGTTCGGCGACCGGTTCGCCGAGATAGCGAAGACGTACGGCGCGGACGTGACGGTGCTCTCGTTCGAATGGGGCAAGGCCGCCGACCCGGCTGAATTAGAAAAGGCGTTGAGCGGGGGACAGGGCTACAAGGCGGTCCTCTTCACGCACAACGAGACGTCGACGGGCGTCACCAACCCGCTGCGAGAGCTGGCGGCGGTGGCGCGCAAGCACGACGTTCTCATCATCGTCGACGCCGTGAGCAGCCTGAGCGCGGTGCCCTGCCTGGTCGACGACTGGGACCTGGACGTGGTCGTCACCGGCTCGCAGAAGGGGTGGATGGTACCGCCGGCGCTGGCCATGATCTCGATAAGCGAGCGAGGCTGGAAGGCAAACGCGGTGGCGAAGATGCCTCGCTACTACTTCGACGTAGGGAAGGCGAAGAGCTACCTGGAGAAGGACCAGACGCCGTGGACGCCCGCGATCTCGGTGTTCTTCGCGCTCGACGTGGCGCTGGGGATGATGCTGAAGGAAGGTCTTCAGAACATCTTCGCGCGGCACAAGCGGGTTGGGGCGCTCACGCGCGAGGGCGTCAAGGCGTTGGGCCTGGAGCTTCTTGCGGACGAGCGTTTCGCCTCTGACACGGTCACGGCGGTGAAGGTGCCGGCGGGCGTGGACGGCAAGCTGCTGGTGAAGACTATGCGGGAGGAGTACGATACGGTCCTTGCCGGCGGGCAGGCGGCGCTGATGGGCAAGATCTTCCGTATCGGCCATCTCGGACTTGTCTCAGAGGGCGATATCCTCGCTTGCCTGGAAGCCCTGAAGCAGGCGCTGCCGAAGGTCGGCTTCAAGCCGCCGGGGTCCTAGTAGCTCGGTCTCATCGAAATCGGCAATCCTCTGGTCAGTTGATAGCGGAAAGAGGCCATGAGCCGCAGGGTATTGGTCGCTGACCCAATAGCGCAGGACGGCATCGACGCGCTGGCGCCGCATGCTCAGGTGGACGTGAAGCCGGGGCTGCCGCCGGACGAGCTAGTGCGCATCATCGGTGAGTACGATGCTCTGATTGTCCGCAGCGAGACGAAGGTCACGGCGGCGGTGATCGAGGCGGGGAAAAGGCTGGAGGTCATCGGGCGCGCCGGCGCAGGCGTGGACAACATCGATATCGAGGCGGCGACCCAACGCGGGATCATCGTCGTCAACGCACCCTTGGGCAACAGCACTTCGGCAGCGGAGCACGCGATAGCGCTGATGCTGGCCCTATCGCGGCACATCCCGCAGGCGAATGCCAGCCTCAAGGGGGGCACCTGGGACCGCCGTCGCTTCATGGGAGTGGAGGTACGCGGCAAGACGCTGGGCATCATCGGCCTGGGGCAGATCGGGTCGGAGGTGGCCAGGCGGGCGCGTGCTCTGGAGATGCACGTTATCGCGCATGACCCCTTCGTCGCGGAGGATCGGGCGCAGGTGCTGACGGTGGATATGGTGTCGCTGGAGGAGCTGCTGAAGCGCTCCGACTACATCGCCGTTCACGCCGCGTTGACCCCTCAGACGAAGGGGCTGATCGGGGAGAAGGAGTTGCGGCTCGTCAAGCCGACGGTACGCATCGTGAACGTGGCGCGGGGTGGGATCGTCGACGAGGAGGCGCTGTACAACGCGGTGGAGGAAGGACGGGTCGCCGGCGCCGCGGTGGACGTCTTCAGCAAGGAGCCGCCGGGGGACAATGTCCTCCTGCATAGCGACCGGATCATCGTCACGCCGCATTTGGGCGCCTCGACGGCGGAAGCGCAGGAACGGGTGGCGCTGGACGTGGCGGAGCAGATAATCGCGATCTTCAAGGGGGAGCCGCCCGCCCATGCGGTGAACGCGCCCCTCGTGCCGGCGGAGACGATGGCGATAATCGGGCCGTACGTGGATGTGGCGATCAAGGCGTCGTCGCTGGCTACGCAGTTGAGCGAGGGGCAACTAAGCAGCGTCGAGGTGGAGTATCTGGGCGAGATCGCGAATCATGACGTGACGCCGCTCAAGGCGGCCGTCATCAAGGGCCTCCTGGAGCCGATCAGCGAGGAGAACGTGACCATCGTCAACGCGAACCTGGTGGCAGAGCATCGGGGGCTGCGCATCAGCGAGCGCAAAGGGGCGTACGAGGGGATCTACGCCAATCTCGTGCGCGTGCGGGCGACGACAAGCGGCGGCACGACGACGGTGGCAGGCACGATGGGCCATGACGGGCCGCACATCGTCCTCATCAACGAGTTCTGGGTAGACGTCTCCCCCGGGAACGGCTATCTCCTCATCTGCGAGAACGTGGACCGGCCGGGGATGATCGGGACAATCGGCAACATCCTCGGCGGGCACGACATAAACATCAACTCCATGCGCGTGGCCGGCGACAAGCGGGGCAGAGCGCTGATGGTGCTAGGTCTGGACAGCCCGGCCAACGACGAGGTTATCCGCCAGATCGCGGCGGTGGAGGATATCTTCAGCGCGCGGCAGGCGAGACTCTAGCCTTCTCCGGCCGCCTGCCACGCCCCACGGCGTTTCCAGTTAACCTTCTTTTTACACTTGTTTATCTGGCCGTTATCCATGAGCCCGTACGAGGCCGGTATGCTTGGAGTTGTGGCCAGCAGATCCAATGATGACGCATCAGGTGTAAGCACAAGTAGGGCTTTGTCTCTCGTCTGACCTCGCGAGAGCAGGCAACATACCCCGCCGCAACGGCCGCCCACTTTCAGGGCGGCCGCTGCACTATGTGGCGTCGCGTTTGCCGGCGGACGTGATGGGCAGCGCTTCGTTGAGGCTGCCGCTTCGGAAGCCGGCGAGGTCGAGGGTCACGTAGAGGTAGCCCAGGGCTTTGAGCTTCTCCGTGACCGCGTGTCGGGTCCCATCTTGGGTCAGCAGTGCGAACCCCGCCTCGTCGACCTCGATGCGGGCGATGTTGCCGTGGTGGCGCACGCGAAGCTGACGCAGCCCGAGCGCGCGCAGCACCGCCTCCGCCGCCTCCACCTGCTCGAGGGCGGCCGCGGTGACGGGCATGCCGTAGGGCAGGCGGGAAGCAAGGCAGGCCATCGCTGGCTTGTCCCACGTGGGGAGGCCGCGCGCCTTCGATAGGAGGCGGATCTCATCTTTCGTGAGGCCGGCCTCGGCGAGGGGGCTGCGAACGTCGTGAGCGGCAGCGGCGCGGCGGCCGGGGCGAAAGTCGCGCTCGTCATCGGCGTTGCTGCCGTCGGCGACACAAGCGAGTTGGAGATCGGCGGCAAGCGAGCGCAGGCGGTCGAAGAGCTCGCTCTTGCAGTGGAAACAGCGGTCGGGTGAGTTCTGAACGTAGGCCGGCGAGTCCATCTCCTTGGTCTCTACGACGAGGTGGCGGACGCCGAGGCGGGCAGCAAGCCTCCGCGCCTCCTCGACCTCGACGGCCGGAATTGCCGGCGAGAGCGCGGTCACAGCGATCGCCCGCTCGCCAAGAACTTCGTGGGCGACGGCGACGAGGAAGCTGCTGTCGACGCCGCCGGAGAACGCGATCAACGTCGAGTCCATCTCAAGCAGAAGATGCCTTAGCCGGCCTTCTTTCTGCTCGCAGGTGCCAGCGCGGCGAGCGGGGTGTCTGCTCATGGTTCCATCTTAGCACTCGGCGGGACGGGCGGGCCATGCGGTTCCGGCACGCCGTAACGGGTTGAGGGACGGCGCCGGGCGGCCGGCGAACTCGGGCGAAGCTAAAGCTTAGTCGCGATTCCGCCGATACCTATAGGCGACGAGAGACTGCGGAACGGTGCTCCGCCGGGATATACGTGCATGTCAAGAAGCGTAAAACGAGACATTTTATACCCGTTCGCAACGCTCAGTCTGATCTCCCTCGGATTGGTAGGCGTGGCCCTAGCCCTCGTCATCGGCCATGATATTGAAACGCGGATGAGAGGGAACGACGCTGACGTAACGGCGGCGTCGGTCGTCTCAGTCCTCCAGCCCCTCGTAGGAGACATCGATCTGCAGGCGCCCCTCACCGGCGCGACGTACAACCGGCTCCAGCAGGCTGTCTCTCAGACCATCCTGTCGGGGGAGATACTGCGCCTCCACATCTACGATCGTCAGGGAACCACCATCTACTCGACGGAACCGGAGGAGGTGGGGCGCCCGCTGGCGGACCAGGCGGCGCTGGCAAGCGCGTTCGCGGAGAAGACGACGGGAGTGGCCACCGGCACGCTGCGGGGGGATGGAGCCGCCGGGTCGGGGCCGGCGCTGCAGATATACACGCCGCTCCACTCCGGGGCTAACCAAGGGGTGACGGCGACGCTGGAGATAGACCAGAATTACGTCGGCACGGCTTCCAGCATCGCTACGGCCCGCAGGTGGCTGTACTTCTACCTCGGCGCAGGGCTGCTCGGCCTCTACGCGGTCCTCCAGCTAGGAGTGTGGGGGGTAACGCGGGTGCTGGCGAAGGACCACGCGCGGCTCGCCTATCTCTATCAGACGGGGGAGCACGTGCGCTCGACGCTGGACATGCAGGAGGTGCTCGCCCAGATCGTCCGTGATTCGGCTGTCATAGTGCAGGGACAGTACAGCCTGGTCTGCCTGTTGGAGCGGGACTCGAGTAACCTGGTGGCAAGAGCGAGCTACGACCGGGAGAAGGAATCGGTGGCGCTGCATCGTCGCGAGGTCGATGAATGGCTGCTCCACCGGGTGCTGGCCACTGGTGAGACGGGCATAGCGAGCCCGTGGCGGGCAAAGTACCGGCGCATCTTCGGCGTCGATCTCGACGACGATACGCCGATGGCCGTTGTCTGCGTCCCGATGGCGCTGCGCAAGAAGGTAACCGGCATCATCGCGGTGATGCGGCGCACCTCGGCGGGAGCGTTCGGTCGCGGCGATGCGCAGATGTTGGAGGAGCTGGCCGGTCAGGCGGCGATGGCCGTGGAGCAGGCGAACCTGTTCGCGAAGGTGCGGACGTACGCGAGTGAGCTGGAGCTCAGCTATGATGCTACGCTGAAGGCGCTGAGCGCGGCCCTGGACGCCAAGGACGCGGTCACGGAAGGGCACTCCGAGCGGGTAGCGAACCTGACCGTCGCCATGGCCAAGGCGATGAACATCCCGCAAGAGAAGCTGGTTGACGTGGAAAGAGGTGCGCTCCTGCATGATGTCGGCAAGATAGGGGTGCCGGACGCGGTGTTGCGGAAGCCGCGCACGCTCACGCGACGGGAATGGCAGGCCATGCAGCGGCATCCGCTGCTGGCTGGGCTGCTGGTCTCTAAGGTGGGCTTTCTGGAAGGGGCGCTGCCGATCCTGCTGTACCACCACGAGCACTACGACGGTAAAGGCTATCCATTCGGCCTGGCTGGCGATCGCATTCCACTGGAAGCGCGCATATTCGCGGTGGTTGACGCCTATGACGCAATGACCTCGGACCGGCCGTATCGAAAGGCGATGGCCCACGAGCTGGCGATGGTGGAGATCGCCGCCAACTCGGGCACGCAATTCGACCCGGCGGTGGTCGAGATCTTCCAGCAGGTGGTCCAGAACTTGCCTCGGGAGACGGAAGAAGGGGAGCAGGCTCGGGAGACTGCATCCGAGCGCGGCGACAAAGCGGCCTGAGAGGCGTCGCCCCATGATTCGCCCAAAATGAGAGGCCTCCCCGAAGGGAGGCCTCACTGCTAGAGTCCGAGGTTGGGTGGTTGCGGGGCTACGGGGGACAATTGACGGCGTTCG
>JBEKDP010000011.1:0-16658 GCA_050014295.1 Dehalococcoidia bacterium
GACGACATCAGAGACCGCTTCCAACTCGCGGAATGGAGCGTCCACACCCTGCCGCGCGGCCTGGAGTACCCGGATACGGTAACCGCGGCCGCGTCTCACGCCACCTTCGAGCGCCATCGGGTTGCTGACTCCCTCGAGACCGTGGGGAGCCAAGCGACCCACCCCTTGTTACAGTCCTAGCGGTACTCGTCCCTCAAGGAGACTCAGAAGTGGACGACCCCTTCCACTCTCAGGTTAGGCCGTTCTCTGTGAGCGACCACGCCACCGCCGCCGAGCTCCTGGCGGCCATGGGAGGCACCGCTTTCCAGGCCCGCAACCTCGCCCAGGCGGCGCAGATCTGGTCGCGCATGCTCGACGACGACGTCGTCATCATGCTCGGCCTGGCGGGCGCGATGGTCCCTGCCGGCATGCGGCGGCTCTTCGTCTACCTTATCGAGAACCGCCTGATCGACGTCCTCGTGAGCACCGGCGCCAACCTGTTTCACGATGTCTACGAGACGCTCGGCAAGCCCCACTATCAGGGCAGCGCCGACAGCGATGACCATGCGCTCGGCCGGCGCCGCATCAACCGCTTCTACGATGTCCTCGCGGCCGAGTCCGACTTTTCCGCCGCCGAGGATTTCATCACTCAGTTCGCCCACACGCTCCCTCGCGACCACCCTTACACAACCCGTGAGTACTTCGACTTGGTCGGCCGCGCCCTCATGCCGGTCGCGCAGGAGGAGGGCATCCTCACCGCCGCCGCCCGCCACGGCGTTCCTGTGTACAGCCCTGCGCTCGGCGACAGCGTCCACGGCCTTGCCATCGCCTTCGCCCGCGTGCGCGCCGCCCAGTCCGGCCGCAAAGCCGAACAGCCCGTCTTTTTCGACATCATCGGCGACGTGCTAGAGACCGCCCACATCACGGCCACGGCGCCCGCCACCGGCGTCATCTACGTCGGCGGCGCGCCATCCAGATAACCATGGATCAGCCGCAGTGGGGCGGGCTCTCCGGCTGCACGTTCGAAGAGGCGCAGTCGTGGCGCAAGATCGCCACCGACGCCACAATGGTGACGGTCAATGTCGAGGCGACCGTCGCCCTTCCCCTCATCGTCAGCGCCCTCGCCGAGGGCAGCGCCGACATCATCAAGAAGCGCCCGCCGCCTTCGATCAGCTTCGAGGGCATGCCCGGCGCCCGGCTTCCGGCTTAGGCGGCCCGCCATGAAAGAAGAGCGCTTTTATCCGCCGTCGAGCTTTCTGGCTCCGCCGCCGCAGTACACCAAATTCGACACCGCCCGCGCCGTCATCCTGCCCATCCCCTACGACGCGACTACCACCGCCCGCGCCGGCGCCCGCGACGGCCCCCGCGCGATTGTCGAGGCGTCCCAGCACTTAGAGTCCTACGACCTCGACCTCGGCTTCGACGCCACCCGACACGGCATCCACACCCTGCCCGAGGTCGCGCCTCACAGCGGCGGCCCGCAGGCGATGGTCGAGCGGATAGAGGCGATAGTCGGGGAGCTCCTGGACCGGAGCAAGTTCGTCGTCACTCTCGGCGGCGAGCACACCGTCACGGTCGGTTCCGTTCGCGCCTATGCCCGCCACATCGCCGGCCTCTCCGTGCTGTCGATCGACGCCCACGCCGATCTGCGCGACGCGTACCTCGACTCCCCCTACAACCATGCCTGCGTCATGCGACGCGTCCTCGAGGTCTGTCCCGCCGTCCAGGTCGGCATGAGGAGCGCCAGCACCGATCAGGTCGCCCTCATCCGCGAGCGTAATCTCCCGTTCCTGACGCCGCAGGCCTATCGCGCCCGGGAGAACGGCCCCGCAGACGTCGTCGCGCGCCTGTCGCAGCAGGTCTACGTCAGCATCGACCTCGACGGCTTCGACCCGTCGCAGATGGCGGCGGTGGGAACGCCGGAGCCGGGTGGTCTATTCTGGGATGAGGTTGTCGCGCTGATGACGGCCGTCGCCGCGCAGAGGACAATCGTGGGCTTCGACGTAACGGAGCTGGCGCCCGATCTGGGCCCGCCCGCCTGCGCGACCCTGGCGGCGAAGCTCGCCTACCGGCTCATCGGCCTGGCGCTCGGCGCTCCGAAAGCGTAGAGACGTGCCCGTAGGGCGGGCATGTTGCCTCCCGCCTAGCCAGCGTGTACCTTCCCCCTAAGCTCTCGGACCTGGTCCAGATGCCCTTCCGTGTGCCGAACCATCCTCTCCATTCCCTCTTGGATGGTCATTGCTCCCCAATCAGGGTGTTGCCCTGTCCGCACCCAGCCATCCGGCCCCAGCGCCGTGAGCGCCTCCACCATCTCCAGCCGAAACCGCCGGAAATCGCCGAGCACGCCAGCGATATCGGCGTCCTGATACGCGCGCTCGCGCACCAGCGCCTCCTGGTCGTAGGCGGGCAGCGCGGCGTCAGCCTGAGTTATCATCATCTGCAGCCGTCGACGCCACACTTCCGAGTCGTCGCGCAGATGCCCGCACACCTCCTTGATCGACCATGCGCCCTCGGCCGGCCGCCGGCGCAGTTCAGCCTCAGACAGCCCCTCCACTTCGCCGGCAATCTGATCGGGCAGCGTCCTCACCTTCTCGATGATCTCCGTGTGCTCGGTCATAGTTGTACTCGCGCTTTCTCAGCTTTCGACTGCGCCCAGCCGCTCCAGCAGTCCCTCCAACTCCTCGTCGCTATAGAAGTGGATGGTTATCCGGCCACCACGCCGCCCCTTCACCAGGCTGACGCGCGTTCCCAGCGCTGCCCGCAACCGCTCCTCTATCGCCGTCAGATCGGCGTCGCGGGTCAGGCGCCGCTGCCGCTTCTTCGTGGCCGGCGACCAGTGACGCACCAGCTCCTCCGTCTGGCGCACGGAGAGGCTCTTCTGCACGACCCGCTCCCAGGCCTGACGCCGCTGGCTCTCTTCCGATAGGCTGAGGATAGCGCGGGCGTGTCCCTCGGATATCTCGTCGCGCGCTAGGCTCGCCTTCAACTCGTCGCTCAGGCCCAGCAACCGCAGCGCGTTCGCCACCGCCGACCGGCTCCGTCCCACCCGCGTCGAAAGCTCCGCCTGGCTCAAACCGAACTCGTCGACCAGCCGACGGTACGCCTGCGCCTCCTCCAGCGGGTTCAGGTCCTTCCGCTGCAGATTCTCCACCAGCGCCAGCTCCAGCCCCTCGCGCGGTGTCGTCTCCTTCACGACCACGGGCACCTGCGTCAGCCCCGCCTGCCGCGCCGCCTCCAGACGGCGTCCGCCGGCGATCACCTGGTACGTCGGCGCGCCGTCCGCGATCTCCATTCGGCTCACCAGGAGCGGTTGCAGCACGCCGTGTTGACGGATGCTCTCCGCCAGCTCCGTGAGCCCCGCCTCCTCCATGCCCAGTCGCGGCTGGAACGGGTTCGACACGATCAGGTCGATGTCCACCGACTCGGTCGCCGGCGCCAGGCTGGGGCTGAGGGCGCCGAGGCCTCTTCCTCGACCAGTCATTCCCTTTGCCATCGTCGTCGCTCCTTACGCTGGGACCTTCCCCAGCGCTGCCATCACCTCGTCCGCGAACGCTTCGTACGCCTTGCCGGCCCGCGACGAACGGTCGTACGATCGTATCGGCAGCCCGTAGCTGGGCGCCTCGCTCACCCTCACGTTGCGGGGGATCACCGACCGAAACGTGTTCGGGAAATGCCGTCGCACCTCGTCGGCAACCTGCTGCGATAGCTTCGTCCGTCCGTCATACATTGTCAGCAGCAGCCCCTGCAGCCGAAGGTTGCGGTTTAGGTTCTGCCGGACCAGGTCGAGTGTTTGGATGAGCCTCCCGAGGCCCTGCAGCGCCAGGTACTCGCACTGCACCGGCACGATCACCGCGTCCGCCGCCGTGAGCGCGTTCACCGTCAGCAGCCCCAAAGACGGCGGGCAGTCGATCATGACCGCGTCGTACTTCCCCGACTCGCCCGCGAGCGCCTCTCGCAAGCGAAATTCCCTCCGCGTCAGGGGCACTATCTCCACCTCAGCGCCCGCCAGGTCCGGCGTCGCGGCCACCAGCCACAGGTTCGTCTGCCCTGTCTCCACTATCGTGGCGGCTAAGGGCTTGCCGTCTACGAGTACGTCATACAGGCCCTGGCCCAGCTTACCTTCGAGCCCCAGTCCAGCGGTCGCGTTGCCCTGCGGATCGGCGTCGACGAGAAGGATGCGCAGGCCGCGGTCGGCAAGACAGGCGCCGAGGTTTATCGCCGTCGTCGTCTTGCCCACACCGCCCTTCTGGTTCGCCACCGCCAGCACGCGACTCACCGCAGCGTCACCTCCGTATGCTCCGCCAACATCTGGTCGATCTCCTCGCGCGTCGCCACTCCCGCTGTGCCTTCCGCGCCGACGCTAAGGGCGGCAGCCGCGGCCGCAAAGCGCGCGGCAACGGGGATATCGTCCGCCTCACTGTAAGAGATCAGGAAGGCAGCCGCAAACACGTCTCCCGCCCCCGTCGGGTCCACTTCCTCGTGCGGAAACGCCGCGATCCGCCGCCAGCGGCCGTCTGCGTACAGACGCGCTCCTCCCTCTCCCCCCGTCACCGCCACCAGAGGCACCTCTCGCGTCCAGACGTCGAGCTCTCCTCTGTCGTCCTCGATGTCCTCTTCGGACGCGACGACGATGCTCCCCCCACGCAGCGACGCTCCCGCTCGCCAAGCCCGCCGGCTAACCAGCCCGTCCGAACGCACCTCCCGAAGCCAGCCCTGTGCGCAGAACCCTAGCAGCGAGCGCCCAAACGGCTGTCCCATTTCGATGGGCACCTCACCCAGGAGCGGGCCCAGCAGCACGATGCGTGCGCCGCGCCACCCCTCCGGCACGTGCTCCGGTTCGATCGCCGACGCCTGCGCAAGAACGCGCTGCACCCGCCGGCCATTCCGGTACCGATTCTCGAAAGTCGTAGCCTCGCGGGAAGGAACACAGTGAACACGGACGTTGGGAAGAAGCTGCTCCAAGTCCACGTCGGTTGACGCACTGGTAACAACGGCGGCGCGGAGTCCCAGCCGCTCCGCCTGAATGGAAGCGTAGGCAACGGTGCCCCCGAGACGCCAGCCATCATCGCCGACATCCTTGGCCACGTGTCCAATCACGAGGAAGTCTGGGGCATCCATGTCGCGACCGGAGCCTAAAGAGGTTTCCCTACACGGAAAACGACAGGGCGGCCAAATCCGCACTAGGACGGACGGATGACCACCTTCCGGTTCTCGCCCTCGCCGATGCTCTCCGTGATTACCGACGCGTCTTGCGCCAGCGCCAGGTGCACTATCCGACGCTCGTTGGGCGGCATCGGCTCTAGCGTCATGATCTGGCCGCTGCTCTTCACCCTCGCCGCCATCTGCATCGCCAGACTCTTCAACGACTCCTCGCGCCGCCGCCGGTAGCCGGCCACATCGACGCCGAACGCCGTCCTCGTCTTCAGCCTGCGACCCACCATCAGGTTCACGATGTACTGCAGCGACGAGAGCGTCTCACCTCGACGGCCGATCAGTATCCCCAAGTCGTCGCCGCTGATGTCCAGCACCGCCTTCACCAGCGCCACCCCGTCTCCCGGCGTCTCCGGCTGTCGCACGCGCACCGTGGCGTCCACCCCCAGCAGCGACAGCAGCGTCTCCAGCACCTCGACCGCAGACTCGACATCGCCCTCATCATCCTCCTCCGTCGCCGCGGATTCCACATCCTTCGCGGCCCCCGGCGCCGCCTTCGCACGCACTATCACGCGTGCGTCTTCGCCCCCAATACCCAGGATCCCCCCGCGCCCCTCTTTCACCACCTCTATCTCTACCTGAGCGCGCTCCAAACCCAGTTGGGCGAGGGCCTTCTCGACCGCCTCCTCGACTGTCTTACCGCTTGCGTCTACGTTTTCCATGACGGGACCTCTTCCTATAGCGGCGGTTGTCGGCTACGGCCCCGGTCTCCACATTCTCCACCCCCTCATCCTCCTCATCGTCCCCTTCCTCCGCTTCCTCTACCTCCGGCGGCTTCTTCCCCGACAGCCCCGCCTTCTGCGCGGGCACCGGCTGCAACGAAAACAGGTTTCGCCAAGTAAGTCCGCCCGATCCTACGAACATATACTGCAGCACGATGCCGACTACGGCGGACATGACCCAATACAAGGCCAGCCCACTTGGGAAGGAGACAGCCGCCATGTAAGCGAACAACAGCGGCATCATCCAGAGCATCGTGCTGTTCATCGACGCCGAGCGCTCGTCCATCGCCGGTGGGGTCGACATCTTCTGCTGCACGAACATCGACCCGCCTACCAATACCGCCAGGCCCAGGTTCGGCTGCGCCAGGTTCAGCCCGAGGAACTTGTCGCTCAGCGGCGCCGCGTCCTTGATGAAGGACCACGGGTAGAGCCGCGATGATAGGCTCACCAGGCTCTCCGGTGTCGACCCCAAGCCCAGCCGTATCGTTTGATAGAGCGCGATCCAGATCGGAAGTTGCGCCACCATCGGCAGAATACACCCCAGGGGGTTTATGCCCGCCTCCCGGTAGACCTTCATCGTCTCCTCGGAGCGCCGTTTCGGGTCCTTGTACTTCTTCTGAATCTCTTGCAGCCTGGGCTGCATCGCCGACATCGCCCGCGAGGAGCGGAGCTGCCGCAACGTCAGGGGGAAGGTCGCGCCGCGCATCACGACAGTGAACACGATAAGCGCCAGCCCGAAACTGCCGAAGAGCACATTGTTCAGCACAAAGAGGGCATTGGTCATTGGATTGACCAACACCACGTTCCAGAGCAATCCTATGAGGTCCATCAATCTCTACCCTGATACGTTGACGGCCGTGGTTGCGCCACTCGTCGGGTCGACGCTCTCCACGTCCCCGTTCTTCGTGCTGAAATACACCACACCGTTGCTCACCACCAAGTCCGACAGAATCCCAACGCCGACGGGTTGCGACCAGATCTGATTTCCGGTGGCCGCCTCCAGCCCGTACAGCACTCCGCTGTCATCCGCCACCACCAGCGTCGAACCGACAAGCGCAGCGCCCGACCGTACCGCGCTGCTCGCCTGGAACGGCTGCGTCCAGCGGCTCGCGCCGCTCGCCGCGTCCAGCGCGTACACTTTCCCGCCGAGCGTGCCAAAATAGACGGTATCACTCGTTACGACCGCCAGATCCCATATCCAGTCATCCGCACCAAACGACCAGCGCTCCTCGCCGGTCGACTGGTCGAGCGCGTAGAACCGGTTGTCCAGAGCGCCGAAGTAGACCATGCCGTTCGCGACCACTGGACTGGAGGCGATAGCGGCTTTCGCCTGGAACGGCTTCGCCCAGCGCTGCTCGCCGCTCGTGGCGTCGAGCGCGTACGCCTTCTTGTCCATTGACGTGACGTAGACCACGCCGCCGCCTACCGCCGGGCTCGACCAGATCTTCGCGCCCGTGCAGAACGGTCCCCCATCCCAACGCGGGCTGCCATCCGCAATGGCGAACGCATAGAGACAGTGGTCGGAGGAGGCGACATAGACAGCGTCAGTCGAGACCGCCGGCCCGCCCACGATGGGGCCACTCGTTGCCTGCGACCACTTTTTGTCCCCCGTCGCACTGTCGAGCGCGTAGAGCACGTCATCGTAGGCGCCGAGCATGACCAGGTTCTGGCTGATTACAGGCGTGCCGTATATGGCCACGAGCGACTGGTTCGTCGTACCCTTGGGCGGGAACTGCCACAGCACATTGTTGTTCGAGCTGAGGTCAATGGCAGTCAGCGTCTTGTGGCCAACGGCGGCCAAGAGCACGTTGTTGTTGATCACCGGGCTGGCCCAACCTTGAGGGGAGGCAACGCGGGAGCAGGCGGTGAGAAGCAGTAGGATGGTCAGGCAGAGAGAGCCCCCAGCCAAGGGCTTGACGCGACGCAGTATTTGAATGTTACCCCTCCGACAGCCCCGCTTTGGCGGGGACACGTTTCACGTGAAACACCACGGACTGATCCCCGTCCGTCGACGACCCCCTAGGGGACCGGGTCATAGCCGCCCTTGTGGAAGGGACGGCAGCGCCCCAGGCGGCAGATCGTCAGCCAACCGCCCTTTAGCAGCCCATGCCGCTCGATCGCCTCACGGCCGTATTCGGAACACGTCGGCTGAAAACGGCACGCCGGCGCCCGCAACGGCGACACCGCCCGCTGATAGAAGCGGATAACGGCCAGAACCAGCCTCTTCATCCTTCCCGATTCTCCTTCTCCACTCCACCAACCTCCGCCGCCCGCGCGATGCCCGCCCGCCGCAGCAGCGCCGCCAGCGACGTCTGCAACTGATGGTAGTCAGCCGGGCCTGCCGTACGACGAGCGATAATAACGATGTCCCAGCCTTTGTCCAGACAGAGGGAACGGACTGCCTCCTTCAGACGTCGCCGCACCTTGTTGCGCACCACCGCCTTGCCGACGGCCCGGCTGGCGACGAACCCATAGCGATTGCGCGCCAGGTCGTTCGCCTTCGGCCGCACCACCAGCAGCCGGCTGGAAAAGGCCCGGCTTTCCCGGTAGACGGTGGCGAAGTCCCTGCTCTTGGTTAGACGCTGTTCCCTTCGCATCTCGCCCGGCCCAAGGCCCGGGCTGCGTCCTAGACCGTCAGCCGATGGCGCCCCTTCAGTCGGCGCGCCCGAAGTACGAGACGGCCCCCGCGGGTGCTCATGCGCGCGCGGAACCCGTGCACTCGCAGCCGCGGAATCCGTTTCGGTTGGTATGTGCGTTTTGGCACTTCGACCCCCTCCATTGTGCATCCGGGCACTAATCATAGTTTAGGCCCTGGTAGCTGTCAAACACTAGACGGGGTTCCTACTGCGGCAGCGACGGCCGCGGTTCCCCCTCATAAAGATACCGGTAGACAGCGAGATTCTCCATCACCAGCTTCACGTACATTTGCGACTGGCTGGCGTCGATCTCCTCCAGAAACGCGTCCACGTCGCCGCCGGCTGCCGACTGCCAGCGGTCGACGTTCCCCGGCCCGCCGTTGTAAGCCGCCAGGGCATAGTACAGGTTATCGCCGAACGCCGAGAGTTGGTTGCTTAGATAATGCGCGCCGAACTCGATGCTGACGACGGGCTGCAACAGCTCATCGTTACTGAAGTTGCTTTCGCCGAGCTCTCCCGCTATCTCCTTCGCCGTCGACGGAATGACCTGCGTGAGGCCGAGCGCGCCCGCACCCGAGCCCGCCAGTGGGTCGAAGAAGCTCTCCTGCCGCATCAGCGCCAGCATCACCGACGCCGGGACGCCTTCTTTCTGCGCGGTCGCGTCCAGCAGGTCCGCGTAGTCCTGCGGATAGGCCAGTTGCAGCAGCGCCCGCGGCGCCCTGGCGGCATCCTCCGCCGACAGGCCGTCGAGGATGAGCTGCGCGCTCCGCGACGACATCTCCGTCAACCCCGACCAACTGAACAGACGCGCCAGCGCCAACAGAGCCGTCGGATTCCCCTCCTGGGCCCACATCAGCTCGCTGAACTGCGCCGACGCCTCGCGCGGAAGCCCAACGGCCAGAAGCTCCTGTCCCTGGGCCCAGCGCGGGTCCAGCGAGAACGTCCAGGCAGACACCTCCTGCCCGCCGGCGACCGATATCAGCCACGACTGCGCATCTTCCCCTGCCGACGCCTCGCCTGGTGCCGCTTTGGCTCCGCTACCGCCTCCGCTCTGCGACAGCAGTACCGCCGCGCGCAGGCCGTAGTAGTCGAACGGGTGCTCCTGCGTCAGCTCTGCCAGGTGAGCTTGCGCTGCTTTCTTGTCGCCGGCTGCCAGTTCCGCCTTCGCTGCCCAGAGGAGCGCCTTTGTCGCCCCACTGCTCGACGCCTTCGCGGCGCTGTCCCAGGCGTTCGCCGCCTCTGTGAATCGATTCTGCCGGTATAGGACCAGCCCCTGCCGGAACCCGGCGTCTTCCGACCAGGTCGAGTTCATCTGCTGCAATCGGTCGTACAGCGCCGACGCCTCGTCGAACCGCGATTGCTTCTCCAGCAGGAGCCCTTCCCACCACATCGCGTCGTCCGCGAGGGCGCCCGTCGGGTCGAGATCGATCGAGGCCGCGTACTCGTCGACCGCCGTCTTCTCATCTCCCAAGCGCTCGTCTGTCGCAGCCGAGTAGTAGTGAGCGGCGGCCGCGTTCGGTCCGCCTGGGTTCTCCTGCAGGTAGCGTTGGAACGCCGCCAGCGCCTCATCGTTGCGGAAATGACGGTAATCGACCAGTCCCTCTACGTAGGCGTTCACCGTCTCGCCCGCCGCCAGAAGCGCGTCCAGAGCGTCCGTCGCCGATGCTTCCGATGGATACTGGCTAACGACGGTCTGCAGGTCAACCGCCCAGTCGCCATCGCCGCGCGATTGCTTCAAGCTGCCCTCTCGCCAGAGAGCCAGCGCCTTGTCCGCCGTCGACGACGTCTCTGCGAACAGCCGTTCGTACCAGGTGATCGACGCCGTAATGTCCGTCCCCTCCAGCGCCTGCGCCATCGAGAGGATGACACCCGTGCGTGCGCTGTCGGGCAGGCCGCCGCTGCTCAATGCCGCCTCCGCTTCTTGCTCCGCTTCCGTCACGCGGCCCAGCGATACCAGCGTGCTCGCCGCCTCCACCTGCGCGTTCGCCGCCGCCACGCCGCCTTCATCGATGTACTGGCGGTATAGCGCCAGCGCTTCCTCGTCTTGGCCCAGCCCCGCCAGAGACTGCGCCAGCAAGAACTGCGCCTGTCGCAGGTCGCCGGTGCCGGCGTCGCTGATGTAAGCGCGGAGATCGTCCTCCGCCGGCCCGTATTGCTCCTCCGCCAGCTGCACGCGCGCCAGCGCCAGCCGCGCTGCCTGCCTCTCGCTGTCCGACCCACGGGAAACGATCGCCTGATAGATCGTCGTCGCCTCGTCGTACTGGCCGTTACGCTCGTAGTGGCGCGCCAGCGCCGGATCGAGAGGGACAGGAGTCGCCGTCGGCGTCGCGCCTTCCTCGTTGGACGCCGACCCGCCGGAAGGCGCCGTCCCACCACCGCGGCAGGCGGTGAGCAACCCGAGCGCCGCCAGGATCAGCGCCGCGCTCACCGATAGCAGATAAACAAACCGCCTCTTCTCTGGTATGATAGACGTGCCCATTCAGTGCGGCCCTTGAAGTGGGAGATGCTGGCTGGAGTCGTTTTCGTTGACAGGCGTTATAGGCAATGTTACACTCCCGCGCCAACGCGGTCAAAGCCGCCGGAGCTAAGAGTCGGTTCCCATGAACCTCTTTCGTTTCACCGTAATCGAGGATAGCGGCGGCATCAGCTTCGTCGCTCACGGCGATGCCCTGCCTGCCCTTCTCAAGGCGTGCTCACAGGGGCCGGCCGGCTTGCAAGAGCTGCTGGACCTCGCGGTTCCCTACTACCGGGCGCTGCGAGAGTACGTCCTCAACGGCCTCGCGGTGTTCGACGAGCGAAACGTGCCCGGCAACTACGACGCGATCCACAAGGCATTCGAGTTCTGCCGGCCCCACGAGCTGCCGGTCTTCCGCATCGTCGACGACCTCACGCGCGAAGCAA
Organism: Dehalococcoidia bacterium; assembly: GCA_050014295.1. Lineage (GTDB taxonomy): Bacteria > Chloroflexota > Dehalococcoidia > DSTF01 > JALHUB01 > JBEKDP01. The sequence goes on from JBEKDP010000011.1 coordinate 11,450, forward strand.
GCTTGACGCCGGTGAAAGCAGGTGGCATCATCTTTAACCTGTCGGCGAGGCGCATCGTCCAGATCCAGAACACCTATCGGGAGATAGGCCGCAACGGCCGCGGTCGCTTCTTCGACGGCCAGAAGATTACCAACAACGTCTTCTACTATCGATTGCCCCGGGAATGGGAGCTCGTTCCCTAGTTCCCCAACATCCGGCGAGGTAGCGTGCAAGAAGAGAGCAGCGAGGAATCCGTCTGGCTGGGGCGCCCGGTCTGGGCTGACATCGATCTCGACGCCCTAGCCAATAACGTGAAAGAACTCAAACGGCAGGCACGCGGCGCCTTGCTGATGGCCGTCGTAAAGGCCAACGCTTACGGTCACGGCGCCGTCGCTGTGGCGCGCGCCGCGCTCGAAGCCGGCGCCGACCGCCTCGGCGTCATCTGCCTGGACGAAGGCGAGGAGCTTCGTCGCGCCGGCATCACCGCTCCTATCCTGATCATGGGCTACACGCCTCTTTCCCAGGCCCAGCGCGTCGTCGACCTCTCCCTCACGCCTACCGTCAGCTCGCACCAGCTCGCGCTTGCTCTCGCCCGTTTCGCCATCGACCGAGGCGTCACCGCCACGGTGCACCTCAAAGTGGAGACCGGCCTCAACCGCTACGGCCTACCGCCGGAGCAACTGCTCCCTCTCGCCGAGTCCCTGCGTCAGCTACCGGGCCTCGACGTCGAAGGCCTCTTCACTCACTTCGCCACCGGCGACGAGCCGGACAAGAGCTACGTCCGCCGCCAGTTCCAGGCGTTCACCGCCGTGGCTGACCAACTGCCCTGGATCCGCCTGCGCCATGTCGCCAACACTGCCACCGTGCTCGACATGCCGGAGCTGTCTCTCGACATGGTCCGCGTCGGCATCGGCATCTACGGTTGCTACCCCTCGCCGCACGTCGCCAGAGACGTCCCTCTGCGACCGGTCCTTTCGCTCAAGAGCCGCGTCGCCCGCCTGCGCAAGCTCGAGCCGGGGGAGAGCGTGAGCTACGGCTGCACCTGGACTGCCACCCGGCCCAGCGTCGTCGCCCTCGTGATGTGCGGCTACGCCGACGGCCTCCGGCGCAACCTCTCCAATAAGGGCAGCTTCCTCGTGCGTGGCCGCCGGGCGCCGATCGTCGGGCGTGTCGCGATGGACATGTCCGTCGTCGACGTCACCGACATCCCCTACGTCGCCCTCGACGACGAGGTGGTGATCATCGGTCGCCAGCGGGATGAAGAGATATCCGTAGAGGAAGTAGCCGCACTATCTCATACGATCAACTACGAGACGCTCTCCGCCGTCACCGCCCGCGTGCCTCGCGTCTATCGCCGCGGTGAGCGCATCGTTGCCGTCCAGACCCTGGTCGAGCGCCCCGCGGAGGCGCCGTTTCCCGAAGTGACCTCCGTGGAGAGCAGTTGACATAAGTGCCAGGCTCCGTCGCGGCTCCAGCTGGGCCTGAGTCAGAAAGGGACCCGTCGACATGATGAAGACGATTCGATTGCCGGCAGCCGGCGCAACAGGCGCATTCGCCGTCGCGGCGCTGTCACTTCCCCTTGTCGGAACCGTCGAGGTGCAGATCTGGGCGCTCATAGCGGCGCTTTCCCTCGCCGCCCTTGCCTCTCTGGGGTATCTCCTGCGGCGCTCTCTGGGCCTCGTCCAGCCCCCACCGCCTGAAGACAAGCCGCCGCACTAGGGCGACTCCGACGCGCCTCCGGCGACCGCCCTTCCTGGAGAGAGCAGCCTACCGCCGGTGCCTGCTACTCTTCCTCCCCCTCTTCTTCCTCCTCTTCCTCGTCCGCCATCATCCCGATCGCGCTCGGCAGGATAACGTCCGCGTGCTCGCGAGGACGACGCACTGCCGGCAGCGCTTCCACCCGCTCGCGCAGCGGCCCGAGGGCTGCTATCGCTTCCTTCTCCCTCCCGTCCAGCACCAGCACCGCGACACCGGCGTCGCGCAGACATTCCAACTCCCCGCTCTCCACCGAGAGGGACACCGGCAGCATCAGCGGCTTACGGGTCAGCCCGGCGATCCGTCGCAGCTCCAACTGCCGCTGCACCGTCAACACACCCTTCCAGCCAGGCAGAAAGACGGCGTCCAGGGTCAGTGCATCCAGCGTCCGCAGGTAAGTGTCGTCGTGGTCACCCTCCAGAGCGAGCACGTAGCCCGCATCGTCCGCCAACAGGGCCGACGCCGGCGTCGATTCGATCTCGAACACCAGGTAATCGACGCCCTTCTCCACCAGGCGCTTCACCGCCTCCGCATCGACCTCCCCCGGCCACACGCCGCAGGAGAGATCGCCTGCCGCCTTCAAAGCAGCCTCCAGGGCGCTCTCGCCCCCCTTGTCTAGCCGGAAGAGAAGCGCGTCCGCCCCCTGCGCGGCGACCGCAGCGCGCTCGGCGTCGACGCCGTCCAACTGCACGGCCACCGCCAGCGATCGATTCGGCGCCCGCCTGACAGCGCGAAACCCCATCGGCGCCGCTTCGGTTCGTAGTGTCTTTCGGATCGTCTCTCCCAGCTTGCTCATGTTCGCTCCGATACGCGGGCACCCGGCCCGAGGAATACCAAAGGGGATGATAGCCACGCCCTAACGGTGTGTCAACGAACGGAGCCTGCCCGCCCGGCGCGGCGGCAAAGACGCGACCGCCCGCTCCCGTCACAGGAACAAGCGGCCGTCTTCGTGCAATTCCCTGTCGACCTACGCCTTCAGCTTCCTGCACGCCTCGATCAGGGGCGGCAGCACCTTCTTGTAATCGTCGACGATGCCGAAGCGCGACGACTTGAAGACGATCGCCTCCGGGTCCTTGTTGATCGACACGATGTTCTTCGCGCCCGAGCAGCCCGCCATGTGCTGGCTGGCTCCCGAGACGCCGACCGCGAAGTAGAGCGTGGGACCGACGATCTTCCCCGTGAGTCCTATCTGCTCCGAGACAGGCCGCCAGCCATTGTCGCAGGCCGCCCTCGTCGCGCCCACAGCGCCTCCCAGGATCTTCGCCAGCTCCTCCAGCGCGCTGAAGCCCTCCGTGCTGCCGATTCCGCGGCCGCCGGCGACGATCACTTCCGCGTCCTCCAGCCGGATCCCTTCTTCGGCCACCTCCTGGTGCGCGGTCACCTTGTCGCGGATCGCTGCCGCACCGAGGCCGGCGTCGACCTTCGTGACCTGACCCTGACGCGAGTCGTCACGCGCCAGCGGGTCCTGCGCCTTCGAGCGGATCGTCGCCACTGCCGGCGACGTGTTGAATGAGTGCGCGGCGCGGGCGTTGCCGCCGTAGCAGGGCCGCTCCGCTATGACCTTACCGTCCTGCAGCGACACGCTGAGGCAGTCCGTCGCCACCGCAGTGCCCAGGCGGAACGCCAGGCGCGGCCCCAGGTCACGGCCCACGTCGCTCTGACCCATCAGGATAACGCTCGGACCTGCCTGCGCGCTCACTTTCTCCATCGCCGCCACGTATCCGTCATCGCTGTACTTCTCGAGAAGCGGGTCATCAACCACATACACCTGATCGGCGCCGTGGGCGATCAGCTCCTTCGCCAGTCCTTCGACGCCCGAACCGAGCAGCGCCGCCTGTACCGGCTCACCCTTCTGATCCGCAAGACGTCGCGCCGCGCCCAGAACCTCCAGGCTTATGGACGCCACAGCGCCGCCGCTCACCTCGGCTGCCACCATGATTCCACTGTTCGACATGCTAACGCTCCTTATCTGTGATAAGACAAAGGCTAGATGATCTTCTCTTCGCGCAGACGCTGGGCCAGCTTCTGGGCCGTCTCCTCCGGCGTCTCACCCTCGATCACCTCGCACTCCACCTCGCTCACCGGCTGGTAGAGGCGCTCCAAGTTCAACCGCACGCCGCCGGCACCGACCTGCGAGGCGTCCAGCCCCACGTCGCCCGCCGACCACACGTCGACCTGCTTCCGCGCCGCCTGCATGATCTGCTGCAGCTTCGGGTAGCGCGGCTCGCCCAGCTCGTTGGACACCGTTACCAGGCAGGGCAGCGGCGCCTCAACCGTGTCATATCCCTCCATCAGCACCCGCTCGACGACGACCTTGCCGTTCTGAACGGCGACCGACTTCGCGAGGCTGATCGCCGGCAGACCCAGCATCTCCGCGATCCCGTGCCCGACTACTCCCGCGTCCCAGTCGGTCGCCTGGCGGCCGCAGAGAACGAGGTCGAACGACCCGATCTTCTGGATCGCCTTGGAGATCGCCAGCGCCGTGGTGTAGCTGTCCCCGTTTTCGAACGCGTTGTCCGTGAGGAGGACGCCTTCGTCGGCGCCCATCGCCAGGCTATGCTTGATCGCGTCGCGGGCGGTCGCCGGTCCCATGCTCACTATCGTGATCTTGCCCTCGCCGAGCGTGTCCCTGATACGCAGGGCCGCCTCGACCGCCAGCGCGTCGAACTGGCTGATGACGGGCGATACTCCCGCCGCCGGAACGACCTTCTTCGCTCCCTCATCGACCTTGAACGCCGACGCGGGGGCTTCCGGGTCCGGCACTTGTTTGACGCAAGCTATCATGTGCAAAGGCATCTGTCTGCTTCCTCCTTGCTTCGGTTTCTCGGTTCCGGTTTCTACCTTCTCAACTAAGCCCCGGTGCCTCCGGGGCCACTGAGGTCAAGGGTTGGCCGCCACCTCCGAGCTGTCAGCAACGGGCTTTGCGTCCGCCTTCGGCTCCGCCGCCTTTCCGGCGACGGACGCCTCCAGCAGCTCAGCCACGTCCAGCGCCCGCATCCTCTTCTCCTCGTCGGCTTCGAGGGCGGGTATGCCGTCTTCGAACATCTGAATGCAGAACGGGCAGGCGGTGGCCACGATCTGGGCGCCGGTGCCCATCGCTTCCTCCGTGCGGGCATGGTTGATGTGCCGCCCTTTGCTTTCCTCCACCCACATGTGACCGCCGCCGGCCCCGCAGCAGAACGTCGTCTTCCGCGATTGCTCCATCTCCACCAAACGCGCCTGCGGCAGGCTGCCCAGGATGCGGCGCGGCGCATCGGCGATGTTGTTGTGGCGCGCCAGGTAGCAGGAGTCGTGGTAGACCACCGTCTGTCCCAGCGCCTGCTTCGGCTGCAACTTGCCCTCCTGAACGAGCTTGTCCAGCAACTCCGTGTGATGCATGACTTCGAAGTGACCGTCGAATCGCGGGTACTCGTTGCGCATCGTGTTATAGCCGTGCGGGCAGGCCGTGACGATCTTCTTGACGCCCTTTGCCTTC
>JBEKDP010000012.1:0-15718 GCA_050014295.1 Dehalococcoidia bacterium
TCTACGACAACATCCCGCAGGACCCCGACCTCGAATCCGTCGACGGCGCCACCGCCATGGCCCGCGAGGTCAACGCCGACTGCATCGTCAGCGTTGGCGGCGGCAGCGTCATCGATGCCGCCAAAGTCGTCTGCGTCGCCTTGAAGAACGGCGGCAAGGCCAACGACTACGTCAACCGCTGGTGGACGCTCTCAGAGCCGCAGACCCCGCACATCGTCGTTCCCACGACAGCGGGGACCGGCAGCGAAGTGACCAGCGCGGCCGTTATCACCAGCAAGGTCGCCGGCCGCAAGCTCTTCATCGCCGACCCCAAGATCGTGCCCAACGCTGCCGTCCTCGACCCGCGGTTCACCATGACCCTGCCCCAGGGCATGACGGTCGGCAGTGCGATGGACGCCATGACCCACGCCGTCGAGGCCGGCATGAGCCTGATGGCCAATCAGATGTGCGACGGCCTGGGCTTGCACGCCATCCGCGTGATCAGCGAGAACCTGCCGCTCGCCGTGGCCGACCCCAACGACGAGAAGGCCCGGCTCAACCTGCAGATAGCGGCCACTATGGCGGGCTGCTCATTCACCATTGCCCAGGTCGGCCTCGCGCACTGCATGGCGCACACGGTAGGCACCCTGCATCACGTCCCCCACGGGACGGCCTGCGGCATCGTGCTGCCCAAAGTCATGCGTTTCAACCTCGATTACGCCACTGCCAAGCTGGCAGGGGTCGCCCAAGCGCTGGGCGTAGATACCAAGGGCATGACGGAGCGCGATGCGGCTCTGGCCGCCGCGGACGCCATCGAAGCCCTGATGCAGAAGGTGGGCCATCCCATGCGGCTGCGCGACGTTGGTGTGCCGGAAGAGGGACTTGGACTGTGCGCCTTCCACGCCCTCGCCGACTCGAACATTCTGTTCAACCCCCGTCCCACGGCTGACCCGGGCGAGGTTCTGGAGGTGTTCAAGCAGGCCTTCTAGCGGTCTTGAACCTGGTATAATTAAGGGGCAGGACGTGTGACGTTCTGCCCCTTAAGGTTCTCTAGTATCGGATGGGAAAGAGATGCCTCTAGTCAAGCTAGACCCGGTCGCACAGCAGGCCGTCAAGTCAGTCCTCGCTGAGAAGGGTTCCCCGGGGCCCGTTCGTATCGAGCTCCAGTTCACTGGGTGTTGCGACCCGTCTCTGGGTCTGATTGTGGATACCGTCCGCGAATCCGATCTCGTCGAAGAGGTGGACGGCGTGACCTTCATCATCGATCCCGAGACGCACGATCTCGCGGGAGACGTGAATATCGCTTACAAAGGTGAGAAGGGGCGAGAAGTATTCCTCCTGACATCGAGTAAGCCCATAAGCGAGTGGGACGGTCTTCTTACCTGCAGCGTGAGGGTGTGAACCGCTTCGCACCGTGATGACGGTTCCGCCGCGCTGGGCGGTCTGTCTCCTCGAATCGCTCCGGGCAGACCAGCGCCGGCTTCTCTCCCCTGAAGCCGTCCGGGCCCGCGCGCTGATCCCTTTGTCTCTCGCCCCGAATCTGTAAAGAATACGCTTTTCGAGCGACGGAAGGCGTACAATAACGAGGTAAGTACTTGCCAAATTCGGAGGTTCACTCGGGTGAGGATCGCTGTTCTACTCACTATTGTGCTTGGCCTGCTGGGCGCCTTCATCGCCGCGGCCGTCCTGATACCCCGGCACAAGGCCGGCTCCGTTCAGTTGCCGTCGTCAGAGGTGCGCGACTACCAGGGCCAGAAGCTGTCATCGATAAACGACTTCGAGGAGAACTCCATCAACGGCCCCCAGTACGTGGACAAGGACACGTACCGGCTGGAGATCAGCGGACTCGTCGCAAACCCGGGCAGCTATACGTACGACCAGATCGTGGATAATCACCAGCACTACCAGAAGGTGGTGGCGCTGAACTGCGTCGAGGGGTGGAGCGTGAACATACTGTGGGAGGGCGTGCTCGTGCAGGACCTGATCGATGAAGCGCAGCCTTCGCCGGATGCGCGCGTCCTCATCTTCCACGCCGCCGACGGCTACACGACTTCGCTCCCCATCGAGTACTTTCGCGACAATAACATCATCATGGCCTACAAGATGAATGGCGTGACTATACCCCCGGAGCGGGGCTTCCCGTTCATGCTCGTGGCTGAGAGCAAGTGGGGCTACAAGTGGGCGAAGTGGATCACCGGAATCGAGTTCTCCAGTGACATCTCGTACAAGGGTTACTGGGAGGATCGGGGCTACTCCAACAGCGGCGACCTCGGCTCCAACTTCATTCAGTAGGCGGGAGATCGGCGCCCTGTTGGCCCTTCACATCCGCCTCCCGCTGCTGGTGCGCCTGCTCCGGCGGCTCTAGCGGTCGAGCGGACGCCCGGACGACAGCGCCCACGCCGGCATGTCCGGTGAGGAAAGGAGAACGGAGTTGACTACCGACACCTTCGCGCCCAAGACGTATTCCCTCCTGATCGACGGCGAATGGCGGGAGCCGAGCACCGGCGAGACCTCCCAGCGCCTCAGTCCCACCGACCAGACGCTCGTCGCGACGCTGCCGCTCGCTGGCGAGAGCGACCTCGACCTGGCGGTCGCTGCCGCGCGCAAAGCCTTCGAGGGCGGCGCCTGGACGGCCAGCGCAACGCGACGGGCCCGGCTCCTCCGCGCCGCCGCTGCCCAGATCAGGGCGGAGTCCCAGACGCTGATCCCGTACCTGTGCCGGGAGATGGGCAAGACTCTTGGCGAGGCCCGGGGCGAGGTGCTCGCCATGGCGAACCTCTACGATTCCTACTCCGGCATGGCCGAGAACGTCCGTGGCCGGGTCATAAGCAACGCTACGCCCAACGCCATCGGCATGGTCCTGAAAGAGCCGGTCGGGGTGGCCGGCCTGATAACGCCCTGGAACTGGCCCCTCTACTTGCTCGCCTGGAAGCTCGGCGCGGCGCTCGCCACCGGCTGCACGACGGTCGTCAAGCCCTCTATTTACACCGGCGCCACCACGTACGAAGTGGCGCGCATCTTCACCGAGGTCGGCGTTCCACCCGGCGTCATCAACGTTATCACCGGCAAGTCGAGCGTCATCGGCGACAAGCTCGTTGCCCATGAGGGCATCGACAAGATCTGCTTCACCGGCTCCACCGAGACGGGGCGCCACATCATGCAGCTTGCCGCCGGCAACGTCAAGAAAGTGTCGCTGGAGCTCGGCGGCAAGTCCCCCAACATCGTCTTCGCCGACGCCGATATCGACGCGGCCCTCGCCGGCGCCCTGACCGCCGTGTTCCTGAACTGCGGCCAGACGTGCCAGGCGGGGACCAGGCTCCTGCTCCAGCGCCGGATTCACGACGAGTTCATGGAGAGGTTCCTCGCCCTCGTCGACAGCATGAAGGTCGGCGACCCGCTGGACCCGGCCACGAGCCTCGGCCCCCTCGTGTCCGAAGACCAGATGAAGATCGTCCAGGGCTACATCGATCTCGGGAAGAAAGAGGGCGCGAAGCTGGTCAGGGGAGGGAACCGTCTCACCGGCGGCATTTATGACAAGGGCTTCTTCATCGAGCCGACGGTTTTCGACGACGTGGACAACAGCATGCGCATCGCTCAGGAGGAGATCTTCGGGCCCGTGCTCACCGTAATCTCCTTCGATGACGCCGAAGAGGCGCTGGCAATCGCCAACGACACCATCTACGGGCTGGCGGCCGGCGTCTGGTCCCGCGACCTGACCACGGTGATGAGGTTCGCCAGAGGCTTAAGGGCGGGCACGGTGTGGGTCAACTGCTTCCACACCTGCGGCGTCTCCAACGTGCCCTTCGGCGGCTACAAGCAGAGCGGAATCGGGCGCGAGCAGGGTCTCGAAGGGCTGGAGATATTCCTGGAGACCAAGAGCGTCCACGTCAACCACGGATAGAGTCTGGCAGCGAGGGAGAACTGCCAATGCAGCCTTTCTAAAGGCCCCCAGAGTCCCTCTGCCTCCAAATCAGCGGACAGTCGGCGTCGCGGGCGCCTTCACGTTTCCTGCATGCGACTGAACCGGGCCGTCATGCTTCTCGCACAGCGCAGGCGTACGCTTATTTGGTTGGCCATGGGAGATTAGCTGGAGAAGGAGAAACTGCAATGTCGGAGATGAAGTTCATCGCGGAGCCGGGAAAGCAAGAGGTCATCGTGACGCTGGTCTTCGACGCGCCCCGCGACCTGTTATTCAAGACGTACCTGGACCCCGATCTTAGGGCTGAGTGGTGGGGACCGAGTTTCGTCACGACCAAGGTTGAGAAGATTGAGGCGAGGACGGGCGGAAGCTGGCGAATCGTCCAGCGCGACCCTGAAGGCAATGAGTTCGCGTTCCACGGCGTCTTCCACGAGGTCACGCCCGAGCGGATTGTCGAAACCTTCGAATGGGAAGGCATGCCGGGACACGTATCGTTCCAGACCTCGACGCTCGAAGAGACGGGGGGGAAGACAACGCTAACACTGAACGTCGTCTTTCAATCGGTGGAGGACCGCGACGGGATGGTCAATTCGGGAATGAGGGAAGGCATGGACGAAGGCATGAAGCGTTTGGACGTGCTCTTGCAGCGGATTCTAAGAGGGACAGCAAAGGCAGCCTGACGACCACCACGCCGATAGTCAGAGCTCTCCTGGAGATCAGGAGCGTCCATATCAGCCACACGTAGTCGACGCACCGGCCGCGCCTGCCCGGACGGGACGCTAGGGAACGATCCCGTCCCAGCAGCGGCGTTCCGCCTCTCGCGGCCGCTCCTCGGCCCGGCACTCACGGTCGAAGATCATCGTTCTCCGTCGCTCGGCCTCATATCGAGGCCATGGCAGGCCCTCCGTACTCGGATCGCTGCTACGCGCGAAGGCGACCCAGGCATCTCCCATCGTCTTCGCCAGCGCGTCCGCTTCTGGCCCTCCTCCGACGAACGGTCCAACCAGGCCCTGGGTGCCGAAGACGAACGGCAGATCGAGTGCGTGGCAGGCGCCCAAAGCGCCGTTCGCGACGGGTGACGGCCAGTCGAACCGATACGCGAACACTTGCCGCTGGAGCTTCGTCTGCGCCTCGGCGAGCCGGTCGGCGGGCACGCGGAAGAACCAGTCCGTCATCGTCGCGCAGAGCAGATCGTGGCCGTTGGTCGCCTCGCCGCGGGCCGTGCGCCCATCGCGGTACACGTCGACAATCGCCCGTCCCTTGTCGCCATCCCTGTCTCCGGGGACCACCAGTCCGATGCGGCGGGCGGCCTTTTCCTCAGATACCTCTCGCAACTGGCGGAACGTCACTGTGAACAGCTTCCACTCGTCGCGTGTCGTCCCGATCAGAACCGGCACGTCCTTCGATAGGCCCGCTCGGATCGTCTGAATCGGCGATTGCGTCAGGAAGTCCCCGTCGATGACCGGCGGGAAGCGCAGCAGCGAAGCCCAGCCTCCCTGCATGGTCTGCCGCTCCTGCTCCTCCAGCGCCTTCTGGGCGTTGAGGATCTCGGCCGCCGGGAGCGAGCGCAGAACGTCGGCCGTCGGCTCCTTCACCCCCAGCGCCTCGACGAGGGCGGCGGTCGTCTTGCCGGCCTTTTCGGCAGTGGTCGCGCTATGGCCGGCGCCGCTCTGGAGGATCGCTTTGTGGAACAGCCCTGTCGCCGCAGGCGACCCCATGAGCGTGCCGATGCTCATGGCGCCGGCCGACTCGCCGAAGACCGTCACGTTGTCCGGGTCGCCGCCGAACGCCGCGATTTCCTCCCGCACCCACCGCAGCGCCATGATCTGGTCGAGCAGGCCGAAGTTGGCGCACGCCTCGCCGGGGCCGTCGGCGAAGTCGGGGTCGTAGAGGAAGCCCAGCGCTCCTAGCCGGTAGTTGACCGTCACCAGCACGATGTCGCGCGACGCCAGCGCGCTGCCGTCGTAGAGGGGCTCCGAGCCCGCGCCGATGACGAACCCGCCGCCGTGAATCCACACCATCGCCGGCCGCCGCGCGCCGTCGACGCCGGGCGTCCAGACGTTCAGGTAGAGGCAGTCCTCGTCGAGAGGAGGTTGCTTCCGCGCCCGTCCGAACAGAGATTGCAGCACTTCGTTCGTGTTCTGCATCGAGATCGGGCCGAACTCTGTTGCCTCGCGCACGCCCGCCCAGGGCTCCGGCGGCTCTGGGGCGCGAAACCGTAGCCGGCCAGCCGGCGGCTTTGCGAAAGGGATGCCGCGAAAGACGGCGAGGCCGTTCTCCTCGCTGCCGCGCAGCTTGCCTTTGCTCGTTTGGACGATAGGGCTCATAGCTTCCCGGAAGGCGGTCGTCAGTCTGGCTCTCCGCGCAACGTTATCATACGCACGCTGAGGCGGTAAAGGCAGCGCGTCGTTCAGCCGCCTCCGGCCTGTGCGGCGTGTGAACAAAAAGCGCCGTATCGTGAAAGAACAATGAATCCTGCCACCCGCGGCCGCCGTACGTCTTGCAACGAGCCGCGCCGCCGGTTATTTTAGAAGTAGATGATCACCTCGAACGACGCAGCCGCCATCGAGCTAATTGGCCTCAAGAAGCGCTTCAGCAAAGCCGGCATGGTCGTCGACGGCCTCACCCTCACCGTCGAGAAAGGGCAGGTCTTCGGCCTCCTCGGCCCCAACGGCGCAGGCAAGACGACGGTCTTGCGCATGCTCCTGGGCCTTGTGCACCCCACCGCCGGCGAAGCTCGGCTCTTCGGCAAGCGCGTCCGGACCAGCGATCCCGTCTTGCGCCGGGTCGGCGCCCTCGTGGAGCGCCCGGCGTTCGTCCCCCATTTATCCGGTCTCGCCAACCTTGAGTTCTTCTGGCGCGCCGGCGGCCAGCGGATGAGCGAGTCGCACATCGACGAGGCGCTGGAGATCGCCGGTCTCGGCAAGGCGATTCGCCGCAAGGTCAGGACCTACTCCACCGGCATGCGGCAGCGCCTTGGCATCGCCCAGGCCCTGCTGGGAGCGACCGACCTCCTGGTGCTCGACGAGCCCACCGTCGGCCTCGACCCCGAGGAGATGCGCGAGACCCGGAAGTTGGTGCGCGATGTCGCCCAGCGCGGCGCCACCGTCTTCCTTTCCAGCCATATCCTGGCGGAGGTCGAACAGGTCTGCACGCACGCCGCGATCGTCGATAAGGGGCATCTCGTCGCCGTCGGCACCGTCAGCCAGCTCGTCGGCGCCTCTGTCAGCGTCTATCTCGAGGTGGACGACGTCGACAAGGCCGTCATCGTCCTCGAGGGCATACCTGGTGTCGGACGCGTGGTTCGCGAGCAGCCCGGCCTCTCCCTGTCGCTCGACGGCGTCGAACGGAAAGCCTTGGTCGCCGCGCTCGTCCAGGCCGGCGTCGGCGTGGAGACGATAACCTCCCGCCATCGACTTGAGGACGCGTTCTTGCAGATGCTGGGCACGGAGGGCGAATGATCAGGGTCGAGTTCAGAAAGCAGTTCTGGCGCCTTCGCACCTACCTCGCCCTCGGCCTGATGGTCGTGATTCCGCTCATCACGACAATTGCCTTCAAGCTGGGCGGAGGGCCGAGCGGCCACGGCGCCCGCAGCGCCCAGGAGTCTCTCTTCGAGCTGGCGACGCGTTCCGGCCTCAATATGCCTCTGGCCGCTCTCCTTTCGGTCAACGGCTTCCTCCTGCCGGTCGTCGTGTCGATCTTTGCCGGCGGCGCTATCGCCGAGGAGGCAAGCTGGGGAACCCTGCGCTACCTCTTGCTGCGACCGGTTTCGCGCCGGCGTCTGTTGGCCACCAAGCTTGGTGTGGTAGCGGTGTTCGCCCTTATCGCGACCTTGCTTGTTGTCCTCACTGGACTGGTGAGCGGGCTCGTCGCTTTCGGCTGGCACCCCGTCGTCGTTCCTACTCTGAACTCCCTGTCTTTGGCCACCATCTCCGAAGGCGACGCCCTCTCGCGTCTTGCGGTATCGACCTTCTATGTCACCTGGAGCATGGCGGGCGTCGTCGCTTTTGCGTTCATGCTCTCCACCGTAACGGACGCTGCCCTGGGCGCCGTCTCCGGCGGTATCGGCCTGACCATCGTCTCCGAGATCCTCGACGCTATTCCCCCGTTGAAGACCTTCCGCAACTTCCTGCCGACCCACTACTGGCAAGCCTGGAACGGGCTCTTCCAGAACCCCGTCGCCAACGGTGAGATGATACGCGGGGCGCTCTTGCAGATCCCCTACGCCGTTGCCTTCCTCATAGTCGCGTGGTGGTGGTTTCATCGAAAAGACGTCGTTTCCTGAGCCTCCGCCGGGAGCGACAGCGGACGCCCTCGCTGTGCTTGCGCACATCGCCGCACAAACGGAGAATCCTACGGTAGACCGGCGATCTCTGGAAAGGCGGGGAGTTCAATACTAAGAAGAATAGGATTCGGTCGATTCACCATCCCCGAGACGGCGCCGGCCGGCGCTGTCAGGGCGCTTGCGAAGAGGGTGGGCGACGATGACCTGGGCGGTCTCGCCGCCGAGCTCGCCTACCGCTTCTTCCTTGCCCTCTTTCCCTTTTTCATCTTCCTCGCCGCGCTCTCCGGGTTCATCACCCACCTGTTCGACATCCAGAATCCCACTGACCGAATCATCAACACGATCGGCGATACTCTCCCGTCCGACGTGACCAGCGTCATCCGCAGCCAACTCGAAGAGGTGATCAGTTCGCGAAACCTGGCGCTGCTGTCCGTCGGCATCGTCGGCACCCTATGGGCCGCTTCAAGCGCCGTCGGCTCCCTGATCAAGGCCATGAACCGGGCCTACGGCGTCCGCGAGACGCGACCACGGTGGGAGAGATACCTGCTGGCGATCGGCCTGACGGTGTTTGCGGGCGCGTTCCTGACCTCTTCCTTTCTAGTCCTTGTGATCGGGCAGGCCGCGGGCACGAAGATAGCGGACAAGCTAGGCCGGGGCGGAGTAGCGGGCGCCCTGATTCCGTTCATTCATTGGCCCGCTTCGCTGGCGCTCGTCTTGTTCGCCGTCGGCTTCCTCTACCGCGTGGCGCCGAACACGAGGCTCTCCATCAAGCGGATCCTCCCCGGCGCGGCGACGTTCACCGCCATCTGGTTTGCGGCGACCTATGTTTTTGGCCTTTACGTCGCCCACTTCGCCTCCTATAACTCCACCTACGGGGCGTTGGGAGGCGTGGCGATCCTGATGGTGTGGTTCTACTTGACGAGCTTCATCCTGCTGTTGGGGGTCGAGCTGAACGCCCTGCTGGAGCTGCGTACTAGGCAGGCTCCGGCAGGGGACGCCCGTCATTAGCGAAGCGGCTGGGGCTCTTCCCGTGTCGCAAAGACAGCCGGGTTTACTGCCCCGACGCCAGATCCGCCTCTATCGTGTCCCGCGTTACGCCGGGAGCGAGGATCGACATCGCTTGCTCCAGGTCCGGCTGCTGGACCGAGAAGATAGCGCGAAACGTCTGGCCGTCCGCCCAACCGTAGATCTGCTCATTCTCGCCTTCCCAAAGCATCTTTGCCGACTGCAGGTCCTTCGAGAACCAGACAGGTGCTGGGTGCTGGTCGTCTGCGAGCGAGCCGACATGGGCACGGAATGCCTGCGTGAACTGTATGGCATCGTTCTCCGTGTCCCAGGAGAGGACGAGGTGGACCAGGGCTCGTTCCGAATCCTGATTCTGCGTGTAGATGGCTATTCGGCCACCGTTCCAGCCCGTGGCCGCTTCGCGCGAACCGGCGTCGTCGTCCGATTTCGTGCGCAGGAAGTTATAGACGTCGAACTCGCCGAAAACGCTGTCGTCGAGCTGCTTCCAGCCCTCGCCCAGCTTGTTCGACAGGTCCGGTAGCTTCAACCCCACCGGCTCCTCGTGGGCAAGGTACTTCTCAGGGTGCAGGATCTGCTCCGTAGTCTTCGGTGGGTCGGCGTATGCCTTGTTTACCTGGTCCCATCCCCCTTTTAACCAAAGATAGAGCACGAACTGCGTCCCTTCCCTGTAAGGAAAGGCGGCGTACCGCTCGAGTGCGGTCTCGGTCGTCTGGTCCTGGGGGGACGCCCCACCGGCCGCGCTGTTCAGCCAGTTAGTGAAGCCTTCCTTCCCCAGTTTCAGCCCGAGGTAGTCCATGGACGCCACCTCGGCGTCCCCCTCCATCAGCGCCTCGACCGTCGTGGAGTACTCCGTGTTCAGCTTGTCGTCCTTCTCTTTCTTCTCCAGGTCCTGGAGGTGGTTCATATCGAAAGAGGCATCCTGGAAGCTGTGCACGTACTCGTGCGCGAGCGTGATATCGTCGTCTAGGGAGAGCGGCGCGCTGCCGTCGTCGACGAGGACCAGTTCCTTGTCTTGAGGAGAGTACAGCCCCACTACGTCCGTGGCCTCCTCGGTTGTCTGCTCCTGCAGCGCATCCTCTCCCGGGCCGATCATCTGCAGCAGCCGGTAGGCTGTATTCCACGCTCCGAGCTCGTTGCCGTTGTCGCTCTTCCGCGACTGCGCCGCGACCGCATCGTAGTAGCTCTTCAAGTCGTCTCGCGTGATCGTCCCCTCGCCTATGTTATCTGCCTCCTTCAGCCCCCGCGCCTGCGCCGCCAGATCCCGGACGGCGTGGACCTCCGTCGCCACGTCCGGCGCGAAAGGCGTGCTCGGAGGCAGCGGGACGCTCGGGGTGCCGCCGTGGCAGCCGGCAGCGACTATCCCCGCCGCAACCAGAGCGAAGACAAGACCCCTTACCCTCATCGTTCCCCTCCGAGGGAGATGGACGCGTGCTGTGCCTCGACCGAGAACGGGAAGCATATCCGAAGCGCTCGCCCCCTCGTCAATCCTCATCGGTTTATCGACACTCCGGGCGAGCCACTAAAGCACGTACTCGTGCAGCCCTTCGATCAGGGGACTAGCTACGGCTTCCGGGGCCTCGCTTTGAGCGCCAGCAGCTGCTGGATGTCCCGCACCTCTTCGTCCGATTCCACGGGAACGTACAGCCACCGCCCTTCCGGGTACTCGTGCGCCGACTCAAGCGCCTCCCGCGTCTTCCGCCCCAGCGCCAGGCCTATCGCCTCGTCGGCCTGCGCCCGGCTCAGGATGATCTGCGCCGTGAACGACCCGCTTCCGGGGTACAACGACAACAAGGCCCTTCCCGACTTTCGGAACCGCAGCGCCCAGCCGTAGTTCCGGCCGTAGAACCGCAGCTCCCCATCGACGCCGTAGAGCTCGGAGATCAGGCCAAGCAGGTCGCTCCAAAGCGGCAGGGGGCCGGCCAGTGCCTCGCCCACCGCTTCCGTCGTTGGTGGCCGCGTCTTATCGGTGAAGCAGCCGATACTCAAGATCGCCTTTCTTCGCGGATAGCCCACCCCCAGATTTGCTATAATGGATTGATACCTTTGCCTTCCGCAAGCGAACGTCCAGTCACATTAGCCCGCAAATTGCGACTACAACCGGCCGCCGGACGAGCTACGCTGGGCTCACGGCGCCACGCAGAACCGCGTTCAGCATAAGGGAGTCACCTAGTGAGTAGCGAACCGAACGACCCAATCGAAAGCGCCGAGCGCAGACGCCTTGAGGAAGAGCGCTCACAGGCCGAAGAGGCGCTCCTCGAGAGCGAGGAGAAGTTCTCCGCCTTGTTCTCCTCCATGGTGGAGGGCGTCGCCATTCACGAAGTCGTCTACGATAAATCCGGCTGGCCTATTGATTACGTGATTACCGACGTAAATCCCGCCTATGAGCGGATTACCGGCATGAGCAGGGCCAAGGTCGTCGGCAAGAAGGCCTCCAAGATCTACGGCACCGGCGAGCCGCCTTACCTGGATATCTATGTGAGAGTGGCGGCTTCGGGAAAGCCCGAATCATTCGACACCTACTTCCCGCCGATGGAAAAGCACTTCTCCACATCCGTCTTCTCCCCCGGGAAAGACAGATTCGCAACCGTGTTCCAGGACGTCACCGAGCGCAAGCAGGCGGAGGAAGCGATTGAGAGTCTCGCCAAGTTTCCCGCCGAGAACCCTTACCCCGTGTTACGGCTCACCAGAGACGGCACAGTCCTCTTCGCCAACCAGGCTAGTCAAGCCGTCTTGCGGAGGTGGGGCTCCAAGATCGGTGGCCGCGCGCCGGCGCCCCTGCGCGCCCTCGCCGAGGAAGCGTTCGCCAAGCAATCAAGCGTTACCCTTGATATTGGGCAGAGCGAAAAAGTGTGGTCCTTCTTGGCCGTGCCCATCATCGACTCTGCCTACGCGAACCTCTACGGCAGGGATATCACCGAGCGGAAGCGCACGGAGGATGCCTTGCGGGGCAGCGAGGAGCGGTATCGCGCTCTCGTCAGTGCCGCGCCGGACGCCATCCTCGTCCACCGCGATGGCAAGGTGCTCTACGCCAACTCCGCTGCCCTGGAGCTATACGGCGCCCGTCGCTTGGAGGACTTTGCATCCCACAACATCCTGGAGATGGTTCCGCTTGGCGACCAGGAGAAGACCGCGGAGCGGGCGAACATGGCGGTGGGCGGGCAGAAACTGCCCCTACGAGAAACTTCCGTCGTCAGGCTCGATGGACAGGAAGTCCCCGTCGAAGTTGTCTCATCCCTTGTCGAATACCAAGGGAAGCCGACCGTCCAGGCCATCCTCCGCAACATCACCGAGCGACAGAAGGCGGAGCAGGCCTTGCGCGAGAGAGAACGCGACCTCAGCCGCGCCCAGGCCGTGGCCCACATCGGAAGCTGGCGACTCGACGTTCAGCGCAACGTGCTCGACTGGTCCGCTGAAAGCTATCGGATGTTTGGCGTCCCCCCCGGAACGCCGCTAACTTACGAGGGTTTCCTCGCCTTTGTCCACCCCGAGGACAAGGAATCAGTAGACCAAGCGTGGCAGGCCGCACTCGCTGGCGCGCCCTACAGCATCGAGCATCGCATCATCGTCGACGGCGCCCTCAAATGGATTCATGAGCAGGCCGAGCTGGACTTTGACGCGAAAGGTGAGCTGCTCGGCGGGTTCGGGACCTGCCAGGACATCACCGACCGCAGACGGGCCGAGGAGGCGCTGCGCGAGACCGAAGAGCGGCTGAGACTGGCTCAGGTCAGCGCCCAAGTCGGTGTCTGGGACTGGAACGTCGTTACCGGCCAATTGGACTTTACGCCCGAGCTCAACCGGCTCTATGGCCTTACCCCAGGCACGATCAAGACATACCAGGACTGGCGTCGGCTCGCGCATCCGGACGACATTGAGAAAACCGAAGCGGACAGAGACGAAGCGATCACCAACCGCAAGCCTTTTGACTTGGAATTTCGCATTTTTCACAAGTCCGGCGAGACTCGCTGGATCAGCGCCAAAGGTGGCGCTTTCTACGACAACGCGGGTGCGCCCGTTCGCGTGCTCGGCGTCAACATCGACGTCACCGACCGCAAACGCGCCGAACAGGAGCTGCGACAGGCCCACGAGCGCATTGATAAGCTTCTGAATGCCAACATCCTCGGCATCGCCGAGTTCGACTCCACAAAGATTACCAGTGCCAACCAGGCGTTCCTCGACATGACCGGCTACAGCAGCAAGGACGTGGCTCAGGGCAAGGTCGATTGGCGGGAGATTACGGCTCCCGAGTACGCGGAGCGCGACAACCGCGCCTGGCGCGAGATGATGGAGCATGGGGAGTGCCTGCCGTACGAGAAGCAGTACATCACCAAAAGCGGCAAACGCCTCCCCGTCCTCGTTGCCCGAGTCCGCCTCACCGAAGAGCCTGTTACGGGCATTCTCCTCGCTCTGGACATCAGCGAGTGGAAGCAGATGGAAGATGAGTTGGTGAACAGCGTCCACTATGCCGAGCACCTCTTCGACACTCGTCTCATCGGCGTCATGAAGAGCGACAACGAACGGATACTGGACGCCAACGACGCCTTCCTCGAACTCGTTGGCCACACGCGCGATGAGCTGGAGGCCGGCACGCTGCGCTGGCGGGAAATGACGCCGTCCCAGTGGGAGCACGCAGACAGACGGGCCTTCGCTGAGCTCAGGGCAACCGGAGAGTCGCCCTCCTACGAGAAGGAGTACTTCCGCAAAGACGGCAGCCGCGTTCCCGTCTTGGTCGGGAGAGCCGTGCTCCAGGAGTCTCCCCTGCAATGGGTGTCTTTCGTCCTCGATCTGACGGAGCGCAAGCAGGCGGAAGCGGACCTCGAGCGCATGCGCGGCGAGCTCCTGGGTGAGGTGAGCCACGAGCTGAAGACACCCCTCACGGCCATCAAAGGCTGCGCCTCGATGGCCCTCTCCGCTCGCGGCCTGCCCGATCCCGCTGAGGCCCGCGAGCTCTTCGAGGTCGTCGACAGCCAGACAAACCGCCTCATCGATCTCGTCGGCAACCTCCTGGACATGACCCGCCTGGAGGCTGGCATCCTCTCCGTCGAGCCCAAAGATGCGGACCTGGCGGCGATCGTCGAAGAGGCGCGCGTCACCTTTGACCACAGCCGTTATCAGCACCCCCTTCAGATCGAGTTGCCCAAGAGGTTGCCTCCCGTCCACGCCGATGGCCGCCGGATTGCTCAGGTCTTCGCCAACCTCTTCAGCAACGCCGCCAAATTCTCGCCCGAGGACGCCCCCATCGTCGTATCGGCGGAGCGCGCCGGCGAGGAAATCGTCGTCCATGTGCGCGATGGCGGCCCTGGTATCCCCGGCGACAAAATGCCGCTCCTGTTCCGGAAGTTCGTACAGGTCCACACGACCGGCGCCAAAGGAACCGGACTCGGGCTCTTCATCTGCAAGGGCATCGTCGAGGCCCATGGCGGTCGCATCTGGGCCGAGAGTCGCGAAGGCGAAGGCGCCACCTTCAGCTTCACACTCCCCGTCGGCGATGGAGGGCTCGCAGCCGCGGCTCCGCAGCCCGGTAGCAAGGAAAAGCGCACCGCCGCGCGGCCTGCCCGTGCCCGGCGGGCCCGCGTTGTGGCCATCGACGACGAGTCGCACATCCTGCGCTTCGTCGAATACTCCCTCACGCGCGCGCACTATCACGTCGTCTCGACGACCGACCCCTTCGAGGCGCCGGACCTCGTCAAGTCCGAAGCCCCCGACGTCGTCCTGCTCGACATGAGACTGCCCGGCACCAGCGGCCTCGAAGTCCTCCAGAAGATCCGTGAGTTCTCGGACGTGCCCGTCGTCTTCATCACCGCCACCGCCAACCGCGAGGACGTGGCCCGTGGCCAGCAGTTCGGCGGCACCACCTGGCTCGAAAAGCCATTCTCCCTCGAGCAACTCGTGAGCCACGTCGGCGTCATAGTCGGAGGCCGGAATAGCCCGTAGCTATGCCCAACTAGATTGGCAGGTATGTCTACAATGGACTGCAACGACAAGCACGATCGCACGACAGAAGTCATCCGCGAGTACACCAACGGCGAGGTGACCATTGTCTGGCAGCCCGCCTTGTGCACCAGCGCCACCAACTGCTTCGCTGAGCTGCCGGAGGTCTTCAAGCCCGAGAAACGCCCTTGGGTCGACCCCTACGGCGCGACCACCGAGCGGATCATCGCCCAGATCGAGCGCTGCCCATCCGGCGCCCTCTCCTACCGCCTGAACAACCCCGACACCAAGTAGTCGTCAGAGGAGTCCATTCCCCTGAAACCGGATGGCTCGCCGCACCTCAACTTGCGCTTGCTGCCCCGCGCTGTCAGCCTACCTTACCGCGGTGTGCAGCTCTTCCCTACCTGGTTTGCCACCAGCAGAAGGTCGGTATTATCGATACTGCCGCTCTTGTCGATGTCGAGATCCGCGTTATACGCGAATTGGCCTCCCACCGCATAGGCGACCCAGAGCAGGTCAGTGACATTGACGGCGTAGTCACCGTTGACGTCAGCGATCTCGATGTTGTCGTCGCAGCCGTT
>JBEKDP010000013.1:0-15986 GCA_050014295.1 Dehalococcoidia bacterium
CGATCAGGCGCTTGAACTCCTCGTCGCTGAACTCGACCGGCGGGCGGCCACGGAAGAGCAGCGCATCCCGTTCTTCCGGCGGGATCGCGCCGTTGAGCGACTCGGCGAGGCGCTCTGCCAGCAGTAGCCAGTCAAATGCCTCGCCGCCGACGAGGTAGCAGTATCGGCGCTCGCCAACCGTCTCGTCGGGCAGGCGCCAGAGCGCCACGGCTTCCAGGAGCGCGGGGAACCAGTGGGCGCCGTCATCGATCTTCTGCCGGAGATGAGTCAGCGCCTCATCACAGGCCAGGCCCCGCTCTCCCTCTTCGCTGTTCATAGCTAGATCTGCCTGCCGCAGCATTTTTTGTACTTCCTGCCGCTGCCGCAGGGACAGGGGTCGTTCCGGCCGACTTTGCGGGCGCCGACCGGTCGCCGCGCCGCCTCCAGTTCACGGCCCGCTGCCGCCCGCGTGCGAACAGGCGCTTCCTCCGGCTCGGCGGAGCCTTCGGGCAGCGTGCCTCTGCCGGCCCGCGCGCCGACCGGCTCACGTGCGGCAGGCGCCGGCGCCACGCCAGGCGCTAGCTGGACGCGATATATGGCGCGGGTAATCTGGCGTCGGATGTTGGCGAGGAGTTGGTCCCACATGTCGTGCGCCTCGTGCTTGTAGGCGACGAGCGGGTCTTGCTGGCCGTATGCGGTCAAGCCGATCCCCTGCCGCATCTCCTCCGTCGCTGTCAGGTGCTCTACCCAGAGCGAGTCGATAATGCGGAGCATGACGAGGCGCTCCAGCATGCGCATCACCTCTTCGCCCATCTGCGCCTCGCGGCGCTGGTAATCCGCCTCGGCCGCTTCCATGATCGACTCGATGATCTCTTCCCGCGACATCGCTTCGAGGTTCTTCAGGCTCAGGGAAGGCGGCAGCTCGAAAATCGCGTTGACCTCGTCGTGAAGGCCGTGGAGGTCCCACTCCGCTTCGCGCCGGCCGGGGAGATGGATGTCAGCGGCGCCGCAGATCTCTTCGCGTACCATGTCCAGGATGTTTGCACGGAGGTCGGCTCCCTGGAGGATCTTGTTTCGCTCCGAGTAGATGACGTCGCGGTGCATGTTCATCACGTCGTCGTACTCGACCACGTGTTTGCGGATATCGAAGTTGTAGCCTTCAACCTTTGACTGCGCGGACTCGATCGCCTTGGAGACCATGCCGCTCTCGATCGGTGTGTCCTCCTCCATGCCAAGGCTTTTCATCATCTTCGGCAGCCATTCGGGCGCGAAGCGGCGCATGATGTCGTCCTCAAAGGAGACGAAGAAGCGTGAGCTGCCCGGGTCGCCCTGACGTCCGGCGCGGCCGCGGAGCTGGTTATCGATGCGGCGGGCCTCGTGGCGCTCCGTGCCGACGATGTGCAGGCCGCCGGTCGCGACGACTTTGTTGTGCTCCTCCTGCCAGTCGTTGGGGTCGCGGCCTTCCGGCTTACCGCCGAGGATGATGTCGGTGCCGCGGCCGGCCATGTTCGTGGCGATGGTCACGCCGCCGAAGCTCCCGGCCTGGGCCACGATGCCGGCCTCCCTCTCGTGGTACTTCGCGTTCAAGACCTGATGGGGTATCCCTCGCCGCTTGAGCATCTCCGAGAGGTACTCAGACTTCTCGATGGAGACCGTGCCCACCAGGAGCGGCTGCCCCACTTTGTTCCTCTCCTCAATCTCTCTGGCCACCGCCCGGAACTTCGCCTCCTCGTTGCGGTAAACGAGATCGGAGAATTCGTGGCGGATGAGCGGCTGGTGCGTGGGGACCACCACGACGTCCAGCCGGTATATCTTGTAGAACTCGTCCCGCTCCGTCCAGGCGGTACCGGTCATGCCGGAAAGCTTACCGTAGAGGCGGAAGTAGTTCTGGAGGGTGATCGTGGCGTAGGTTATCGACTCCTGCTGGATTTTCACCGCCTCTTTCGCCTCGACCGCCTGGTGGAGGCCGTCCGACCAGCGCCGGCCGAACATGAGACGCCCGGTAAAGTCGTCGACGATGACGACCTCGCCGTCTTTCACCACGTAGTCGCGGTCGCGTTTGTAGAGGATCTCCGCCTTCAGCGCCGCTTCCATGTAGCGGGTGAGCCGGTAGTATTGCGGGTCGTAGATGTTCTTGATGCCGAGCCACTGCTCCAGGTTCGCGATCCCTTGCTCCGTGAGGGAGACGGACCGTGTCTTCTCGTCGACCGTGAAGTCGACCTCCTGCTGCAGGCGAGGGACGAGCCGCGCGAACGTGAAGTAGGTCTGCGTACTCTCCTCGGAGGGCCCGCTGATGATCAGCGGCGTCCGCGCTTCATCGATCAAGATGTTGTCCACCTCGTCGACGATGGCGTAGTGCAGCTCGCGCTGCACCATGTGGTCGAGGCTGACGGCCATGTTGTCGCGCAGGTAGTCGAAGCCGAACTCATTGTTGGTGCCGTAGGTGATGTCGGCGAGATACGCTTGGCGGCGCGGCACCGGCACCAGGTACTCCATGTTCGGGGCGTCGCTGACCTTCTCGGCGCTGAATTGATAGGCGGCCTCATGCTGAAGACAGCCGACGGTCAGGCCGAGGGCGTCGTAGATGGGCCCCATCCACTGCGTGTCGCGCTTGGCCAGGTAGTCGTTGACGGTCACCAGGTGGGCGCCGTGACCTTCGAGCGCGTTCAGGTAGATGGGCAAGGAGGCGACCAGGGTCTTACCTTCGCCCGTTTTCATCTCGGCGATTTTGCCCTGATGGAGGACCATGCCGCCGATTAGCTGTACGTCGAAGTGGCGCATGCCCACGTGGCGCCGCGCCGACTCGCGCACTACCGCGAACGCTTCGGGCAGGATGTCGTCCATCTCCTCGCCGTCGGCGAGGCGGGCGCGGAACTCGGCGGTCTTGCCGCGGAGCTGCTCGTCGTTCAGCGCCTGGATCTCGGGTTCCAGCTCATTTATTTCGTCGACGATGGGCTGCAGCTTCTTGACCTGGGCCTCGTTGCTATCGCCGAACAGCTTCGACAGCTTCATCATGTGAACCTATGTCCTCTTCTCAATCCCCTACTGGAACAGGGCTCCCACCGATTGGCCGGTGTGGATCGACCTGATCGCCTCGCCCAAGAGGGGCGCGACGGTAAGAACGTGAATCTTGTCCAGGCGTTTCTCGGGCGGCTGCGGCAGCGTGTCGGTAATCGCTATCACCTCCAGCGGGCTTTCGCTCAGCCGCTCGATGGCCGGGCCGGAAAAGAAGCCGTGAACCGCCGCCGCCATGACGCCGGTAGCGCCGTTCTCCAGCAGCAGCCCTACCGCCGCCGATAGCGTCGAACCCCTGTCGATCTCGTCATCGACAATCAAGGCTTGCCGTCCTTCAACGTCACCGATGACCTGCAGCGCCTCGGCCAACTGGTTGTTCCCGGCGCGCCTCTTCTCGATGATTGCCAGCGGCGCATTGAGCTTGGCCGCCACGTTGCGCGCATCCTTGGCCCGCGCCAGGTCGGGGGCGACGACGACCAGGTTGTCGTGGTCCCTTCCTCTGAAATAATCGCCAATGCTGGGGAAAGCCGTCAGCTCGTCGACCGGTATTCGGAAGAACCCCTGGATCTGAGGGGCATGCAGGTCGAGCGTGAGAACGCGGTCGGCGCCGGCGGTGGTGATCAGATCGGCGACGAGACGAGCGGTTATGGGCACTCGCGGTTGGTCTTTCTTATCGCTGCGGCCGTAGGCGAAGTAGGGGACGACCGCGGTTATCCGTCCCGCCGAGGCGCGCCGGAAGGCGTCGATCATAATCAGGAGCTCCATCAGGCGCGTGTTTACCGGCGAGGCCAGCGGCTGGATGACGAACACGTCTCGCTCTCGCACGTTCTGGTAGATGCGGACGAAGATGTTCTCATTGCTGAACTCGAAGACCTCGCACTCGCCGAGAGGCACCTCCAGGTAACGGCAGATGTCCAGAGCCAACTCCGGATGTGCGTTTCCGCTGAAGATGCCCATCTCTCGATACACTGGCGCCCTCCTGACCAGTTTCTATTCCGGCAAACCCGCCGGGTCCCTAACCGCAAAAGCGGCGACTCCGCCAAAAGGCCGAGCCGGGACCCGCTGACGATCATCGGTCCCGCCCCGGCCCATGCCCCGAGAAAGCGTTGCCTGGTAGCCAATAACACTATAGCATAGCGGGCCATGCCCGGCAACGCGAGATGCCCAACCGGGCGTGGCGTTGGGCCGAGATCTGCGAACTGCGATTGCGTCGTCGTCGAGGGTTGACATCCCTCGTTTGGCACCGGAAGATAGGTCATGAATGAAAACCGAGCAACACCCTGCGCCAGGTGCTGAGACTGACGAGGCGGAGCAGGCCGCCCGACCGATCAGGATTGCCGCACTCGCCTGGACGAGTTCTCACGCGCTCGCGCTGATGTTCGCGTTGTACTGCCTGGTAGCGTTGGTGTTTGTGTTCCTCGGCAACACGAACAGAGATGAGGGCTGGTACCTCTATGCAGCACGTCTGGTCTATGAGGGGAAGATACCCTACAGGGACTTCCCATACTTTCAGATGCCTCTCCTCCCCTACGTTTACGGCCTGCCCCAACTTGTGTTTGGGCACAGCCTTCTTGTGGGAAGGCTCACATCCTTCGCCCTCAGCCTGGTAACGGTTGGAGTTGGTGCGCGCCTGTCCAGGCGGATAGCCGGCCAGGCGGCGGCGCTGCTTTTTCTCGCTTTTACCGTCGTGAGCGTCAGCGTGATGTGGACCTACACGACCACCCGCACCGAGCCGCTGGTGACGCCGCTGGTGATGCTTTCTCTGTTCTTCATGGTCAAGGAGAATAGGGGCACGCTCGATCTCGTGCTCGCGCCATCGCTGATGCTGTGGGCGGCGGCAGTGAGACTGACGGCTCTCCTCCCCTTCGCAGCCGTGCTTTTATTGTGTCTGTATCAAGCTAGGAAGAGCCATCGCCAGTGGGACTGGATTCTCGCAGCGGTTGGTCTGCAGGCGATCGTCTTCTTCGTGTTGCCGCTTGTTCTATCGGGCGACAAGATGGTGTTCGACGTGTGGACATCGCAGGATCTGCGCAGTGCCCAGATGGGGCTACAAACGCCCTGGGGAGCACTGCTGCGGGATAGGTCCCTCATCCTCAGTACGTTACTGAGCTTTCACCCTTTAGTCACGGTCCTGACAATAAGCTTTGCGTTTCTCCTTGCCCTCCTCTGGCGAAACGGGTGGCGCCCCTCGCTGGCAAGCCTGCATGAGTTTCCCAGCGCCAATCTCGCAATGCTTTCTCTGGCTACGCTGATCTTCTTGCCCCACCTTCTTCTCAACCCTGTCTGGCAGTTCTACTTTGTAACGCCTTTCGCCGTGCTGGCGGTCATGGCGGCGACCGCGGTCAGCAAGTTGGGGCAGCTTTCCCCGCCGGGCTTGGGAAAACTTGTGATCCCTTCGGTCGTCGCCGGATTGCTGGTACTGGAAGGCGTCCACTTCGCTGCTGCTTTTCCCGACCCGATCACCGGGTTCAACACGGCCGACCCCAGTCTTCTCAAGTATCACGAAGTCGCCGATTACCTGCGGTCAACGGTTCCCGCAGACAAGCAGATTGTGTCGTTTGACGTGGGAATTGTCCTAGAGGCCGACCGCCGGCTGGCGCCGGGGCTCGAAATGTCGCTGTTGTCGTACTGGCCGGGGCTGCAGACGGCACGTGCGCGCCACTTTGGCGTGCTGAACACGCCGTTGTTTGAGCAGGTGGTATCGGATAGCAACTCCGGCGCGCTTGCTTTCACGGATGGCGACCTTGTCTTCATTGAGAGAGCTCTGCCGCCAGGGCCGGAGCCGACTTTCAAAAGCGTTGAGGAGATGATACTCGGGGTCGTTCCAGGTGCGGAGGGGAAGTACCGGCTGGCGAGGACATTCCCCGGTTTTCCGCAAGAGCCCGGTAATCTGTACGTGCTGCTCCGGAACAACTAGCCGTCTTTATTCGAGGTGTTGTTTCGTGCTCTGTCAGCGTCGACCGGAAGCGGGAGGCCAGGGTATATATCACAAAATGCATCGAAAGCACGTCAAGCTTGACAACCAGCGTTTGCGCTGATAGACTTGCCTTGAAAGGCAAGCGCTGATGGAGAACACACGCCAAACTATCCTCGAGATTCTGCGCAAACGGAAGCACGCCACGGTCGACGACCTCACGCAAGAGCTGGGTCTCGCTGCCGCGACGATCCGACGCCATCTCGACATATTGATGCGCGACAACTACATCAGCGTCACGCAAAAGCGTCGCGACATCGGCCGTCCGCACTACGTCTTCACCCTTACCGATGCCGGCGAGGACCTTTTCCCTCGCGGCTACGTCCGCCTCACCAATCGGATAATCGACGAGCTGGTCTCGCTTGACCGCGAGGAGACGAAGGGGAAGAATGGCGCCGCCCTGGCGGAGATCGTCTTTGGGAAGATTGCCGACCGGGTCGCCGACACTTATGCCGGGCGTGTGTCGGGCAAGACGTTCCGGGAACGGCTGGAGCAAACGACGGCCCTTCTTGCCAATGAGGGCATGTTCTTCGAGTGGCGAAAGGCCAAGGAGGGGTATCTGCTGCTAGGTCAGGGCTGCCCCTGCCCGCGCATCGCCGACGCTCACAACGAGGTCTGCGTCCACGACCAACGCCTGCTTGCCCGTATGCTGGACGCGGACGTTCAGCCGATCAGCACTTCTCAGGAGGATGAGAGGAGCACCTGCGCCTACCTGGTCAAGGAGAAGCGCCCGTAGTCGCGCCTCTAGCTGGCGCGCCGTTCCAAGAGGTCGTGATCCCGCAGGATCGGCGCGAGTTCGGCGATCTTTCTCTCCTCGCCGAGCATTATCAGGGAGTCGCCCACCTCCAGGCGCCGGTCCACCGGTGGTCCGATGATCAACTCGCCGCCGTGTGGCTGCAGCCCCAGGACCAGGTTGAAGCCGGGTCGCTCGGCAAGCATTTCCTCGATGGTCAGGCCGGCGAGGCTCGACCCTTCGTTCACCTCCACCTCAGCGATCCACCTGTCGCCGTGCACCGAGTCCACGAAGTCGGTCTCCAGCGGGTAAAGGGCGGCGAAGGCGATGCTGCGTCCGCCGATGCGGTAGGGCGAGATGACCTTGTCAGCGCCCGCCTGGCGCAGACGCTCCTCGCCGCGAGGGGAGCCGGCGCGGGCGACGATGAACAGACGGGGGTTCAGCGAGCGGGCGCAGAGGGTGATGTAGGTGTTCTCGGCGTCGCTGGCCACGGCCGCGATCAGGCCGCGCGCCTTTTTGACGCCGGCCGCGAGCAGCGCCTCTTCAGCGGTGGCGTTCTCCGCCAGATAGAGGTAGTCGAGCGAGCGCGCCCTTTCCTGGTTTTCGGGGTCGTTCTCGATTACGACGAACGGGACCCGCTGGACATGAAACTCGTGCGCCACCTCCTGGCCGACGCGGCCGAAGCCGCAAATCACGTAATGCTTTCGTAGGCCGTCGATTTTCGCTCTCATCTTGCGTACTCCCAGCGCTTCTCGCAGGTGGCCCTCGAACACGGTCTGGATCGTGGCGTTGATGACGTACAGCACGGCGCCGACGCCAAAGAATATGAGGAACATGCTGAATATCAGGCCGCCGGTGTCGAGGGGCCGGGGAGCCCCGTAGCCCACTGTCGAGAGCGTGATCGCGGTCATGAACAGCGCGTCCAGCAGCGGCCAGCCCTCGATTACCATGTAACCGACCGTGCCGAACGTAAGCAGCGACGCGAAGACGGCCAGGCCCGTCAGCAGCCGCCGCAGGTGCTGGTCGACCATACGGTGCGCTACGGCTGAACGTGCGGTGGCGGCAAGGTGCAGCTCTGCCTGAATGCGCTTTTCCACGCGGTTCCTCGTGAATCCTCTGAGGGGTTATCGGTCTGCCGATTGGCCTACTGCACCGGATAGAGCGGATGGGCCCCCGCCTTTCCGTGTCGAAAGGACTCCCTCGTCGGGCGATGGAGCCTGGCCCAGCACCTCCCCCACCGGTTCTCCCCCCGCTGTTGCTTGTCGGCGGCGGGCAGTATATCCTTAGCCATGCGGGTTACGGAGGCGAACAGTGGTTCTCCTATAATGAGCATGCCCTTGCGTGGACTGCAATGCTGGACGTAATCGGATTCGGCGCGGTAAACCAGGACGAGATATACGTAGTACCCTCGCTGGCGGATCTGCCTCAGGCCACCCTCCCTTCCGGTTCAGAGCAAACCATCACCCGGGGAGAGTACGAGGAGCTAACAGGCCTGCTGACGCAAACAGGAGCCTACAAGCTCTCCACCGGAGGCGGGCAGGCCGCCAATACCCTCTACGCACTTGCGCGAATTGGGTTCTCCACCGGAATGATCGGCTCGGCTGGGTCTGATGCTGAAGGTGATTCTTTGGTAACTGACCTCTCGCCGGTAGATACCTCTCAGATCGCTCGGGGCGGCCGGACTGCCAGATGTGTCGTGATTCTGGAGAACGGGCAAGAGCGCACGATGCGTGTACTGCCCGCCATCCATCTGCCACCCGTTAATGCATTGTCTGCATGGGATGCTCTTGGCGGGGGACTCTACCTGCACTTAACGTCCCTCGCCCCACCGGAGCTCATCGTCACTCAGGTCGAACTTCTCAAACGTGTTCCCCGGACCGTCAAGCTGAGCTTCGATCCCAATGAATTGTACTGCAGGCTCGGGCTCTCGGCGCTGGCCCCGATCCTGAACAGGGTCGATGTCTTGTTCTTGAACGAGAACGAGTCAAGAATGCTGACGGGGAGCCGCGACCCCGAGCGGTTCTTCAGAGCATCTGAGTTCAACATTCCGCTCCTGGTGCACAAGAAGGGGCCCAGGGGCGCGGAAATCACGACCCTTGCGGGCGAGCACCTGGAGGTGCCTGCCAAGGACGTGGCGACCTTAGATCCCACGGGGGCGGGCGACGTCTTTGCTGCCGGCTTCCTCGCTGGCCTCTTGCTCGGACTCGACCTGAAAAAGTGCGCCCTCCTCGCCAGTAAGGCGGCTGCCCAGAGCGTGACAGGATACGGACGCTCCTCCTATCCCGGGCCCGAGCTGCTGGATTTGTTGGGCCTTCGCCCGCCAGTCTCCGCTCGCTAGCTGCCTTCCATGACCCTGCGAATCGGCTGGTTCTCCACGGGCCGCGGCCAGGACGCCATCAACCTCCTGGCCGGTATCCACGACGCTATACGCGGCAGGGCGCTCGACGCCTCGATCGAGTACGTCTTCTGCAACCGTGAGCGCGGCGAGCATGAGGTGACGGACCGCTTCTTGGACTTCACCGTCGCGAGGGGGCTGCGCGTCGTCTGCAAGTCGTCCGCGCGCTTCGAGCCGGAGCTACGGCGCAGCGACAGGGAAGCGTGGCGGCCGCTCTACGACAGCGAGGTCCTGTCGCTCTTGACGCCGTTTGAGGTGGATGTCAGTGCCCTCGCTGGCTACATGCTCATCACCAGCCCCCTGCTGCACGAGCGCTTCCTCATGCTGAACCTGCACCCCGCCAAGCCGGACGGCCCCACCGGGAGATGGGAAGACGTGATGTGGCAGATCATCGCTGACAGGGAGAAGGAGGCCGGGGCGATGATCAATATCGTGATGGCGGAGCTGGACCGAGGCCCGACCGTCGCCTACTG
Source organism: Dehalococcoidia bacterium (assembly GCA_050014295.1). GTDB lineage: Bacteria > Chloroflexota > Dehalococcoidia > DSTF01 > JALHUB01 > JBEKDP01. The sequence goes on from JBEKDP010000013.1 coordinate 9,570, forward strand.
CACGTTCCCCACTGTCGGCGGCGCATTCGACGCGCTCTGGCGGCAGATGGACGCCAAGCTGGCGACGGCCTCGCTCGCGGAGATACGGGCGCGCGAAGGGTACGGCGAGCCCCTCTTCGCCGCCATTCGCGCCGCCGAGTTCGCGCGCGAGATACCGCTTCTACTGGGCACGCTGACGATGATTGCGGACGGCCGCATCCGTTTTGAGGGCAGGCAGGTGTTTGTCGATGGCAGGCCTTCGCGCGAGGGACTCTGCCTCAACGCCTGGCTGGAGGAGTGATTGGCTCAGGTGCAGGGATGAGCGTTCAGTTGGATACGGACTGCGAAGGGCCGCTATGCCTCAACGACAACGCGTTCGAGGTCTGCGTCCGTTGCTTGCCAGACGGCGCGCGCTTCTTCACCCAGATCAGTCGCTACGACGACTACCTGGCGGAAGTTGTGCGCCGCCCCGGTTACGAGGCCGGCAACACTCTCAAGCTGATCGCTCCGTTCTTGAAGGCGCACGGGCTCACGGATGCGGCAATGCTCGAGTTCTCCCGGCAGAGCGTCGACCTGGTACCAGGCGCCGAGGAGGAATTCGCCGCGGTGCGGGCACTGGGGATGGTGCCGGCGTTTATCGTCAGCACCAGCTACGCGCAGTTCGCCCACGCCGTCGCCGAGCGGCTTCGGGTCCGCGCCAGGGACGTCTACTGCACGCCCTTTGCGCTGGACCGGATGTCGCTGCCGGAATCAGAATCGAAGGAGCTACGGACGCTCGTCCGCCAGATCGCAGGGTCGCCCCTTATCGAGCTTCCCGAAAACGACGTGCTCTCCCAGCCCACCCTCGGGACGGTTGCCTTCCTGGAGGACGTGTTCCGGCACCGCCTGCCGGCGATGAAGGCGCTGGCGCTGATCCACTCCGTGCGCCTCGTCAGCGCGGAGGGGAAGGCGCGCGCCGTCCTCGACAGCCTGGCCAGAACCGGGAACAGTCCGTCGGAAGTGATCTACGTCGGCGATAGCATCACCGACGTGAAGGCGTTCAAGCTGGTCAGCGACGGCGGCGGCCTGGCCGTCTCGTTCAACGGCAACCGCTACGGCGTGGACGCGGCTGAGATCGCCTGTGCTGCCGACGATGCGGTGGCGACCACTATCCTGATCGATGTCTTTGCGCGGTACGGCAAGCCAGCCGCCCTCGACCTCGCCGACCGCTGGCCCGAAGAGAAGACTGCGCAGCTTGACCTTGTCCGCGAGTTCAACGTATCGGCGCTGGTCCGCGAGAGACTCGCTTCGCTAGAGAGCCGGGGCATCCACATTCGCCCTGTGAACGACGAGACCAGCGACGAGATGTGCCAGCACAGCGCCGAGATGCGCGTCCTCCTTCGGGGAGAGCGCCTCGGCGTGTTCAACCTCGACAAGGGAAGCAGCGTCCTTCGATGAAGAAACTGCTCTTGGGCTTCCTGTCTTCCCACGGCGGGAGCAACATGCAGGCGATCATCGACGCCTGCAAAGACGGCCGTCTCCACGCCGAGCCTGCCGTCGTCATCAGCAACAACTCCGATTCGACCGCTCTCGAGCGGGCCCGCCGCGAGGGCATCCCCAGCTATCATATCAGCGGGACAACGCATCCAGACCCTGCGCAACTGGACGCGGCCATTCTCCGCACATTGGAGGAGCACAACGTCGACCTCGTCATCCTCGCCGGCTACATGAAGTTGATCGGGCCCCAAATCCTGGAGCGATATCGGGGGCGGATACTGAACATCCACCCGGCGCTGCTGCCGAAATTCGGGGGAAAGGGGCTGTACGGCAGGGCTGTGCACGAGGCGGTGTTAGCCGCCGGTGAGCGCGTCACGGGAGTCACGATACATCTCGCCGACGAGAGATACGACCGAGGACCGATAGTCGCCCAATGCAAAGTGCCGGTCGCCGAAGACGACACCCCGGACTCGTTGGCCGCACGCGTCCTGGAGCGCGAGCACGAGTTCTTTGTGGAGACGCTGCAGAAGATCGTGCAGGGTGAGATAGACCTGGATGCGCTGCGCCCGTAGGCGTTTCCGGCGTCCCTACCTTCACGGCTTCTCGGCATAGACCACGACGCTCTTCGGCAGCAGGCGATTCCCCGCGTCATCCAGCACGTGGTAGAGCCAGGAATAGGGCTCTTCGTTGGACCGGTCGCGCCAACGATTGAGGGCGTCGACGCCCCAGCCGTGCAGCAGGGGGCAGGCATCGAACAGATAGAGCAGCGTCCAGTAGACGGCTTCCACCGAGTTCCGCAGCCGTCGGTCGTAGACCCGCAACCCCACTGCCTCCACCGACCGCACGATGCTGTCCCGCGTGAAGATGCGCCGGTGACCGAACGGGTCGAGGTGGTAGAGCTTGTACACGTTGGCGGCGATGAGCTCGGGGAGAGCATCGGGCACGCTCACCACCAGGCGGCCGCCGGGCTTGAGCACGCGCGCCATCTCTCTTAGCACTAGCCCGGCGTCGGCGACGTGCTCCAGGGTCTCGGTGCAGGCGGCGAAGTCGAAGGAGGAGCCGGTAAAGGGCAGACGGCCGCCGTCCCCCTCGATCAGGTCTACGGGCGTCTTGAGTTCGTCCAGGCGGCGTCGTGCTTGCAGAAGGTCGCCGCGAACGATGTCGATGCCCGTCGTGCGGCAGTCGCGCCTGCCCAGTCGCAGCATGAGGCGGCCGACGTGGCAGCCGACGTCGAGGACGTGGCTCCCCGGCGTCACGGCGAGCAGGTCGAGGTCGGCGACCTCCAGGCGGCGCGGGACCCCCTCCGGCACCAGCCAGCGGGGTCTGCGTGACCTCGGCGGGATCGGCGCGGTGGGAGGCGATTCGATAGACACAGCGAAGCGAATCTAGCAGGGGCCTCGCCGTCCAGTCAACAAGGAAAGCAAACGGTCGGTGTCGAGGGGTTCCCAAGCTGGGTTAAATGTGATACAGTCCAAGCCGATGATCGCTAGGCGCCACCGCAGGGACGATACGGGGCTGGCCACCCTGGTAGCCGTGGCGATACTGGCTTCTCTTCTCGCCTTCCGCTGGTTCGGTCCCTTCTCTTCTTTGCCCGCCGCGCCCGAATGTAACGGCGATTGCTCGGCCGGCGTTTCGGGCGGAGGGCCGCCGGCTAGCGATCAGCAGGACAGCTTGACCACACCCGTCGCCTCACCGGACGGGGCGCCCTACATCACCGCCATCTCGGCTGCCGTGGTCGACGATAAGTGCGGCGACCTGATCTTCGACAAGGACGCCCACCGGCGCCTGCCCCCGGCCAGTATCACGAAGATAATGACCGCGATCGTCGCCGCTGAGACGAGCGATCTCGACGACGTGGTCGACGTGAACGTGGACGACTTCTACGCCGGCGACAGCACCGTCATGGGGTTGGAGACGGGAATGCAACTGTCGCTGCGCGACCTCATGTATGGCTTGCTCCTCCCGTCCGGCAACGACGCCGCCGTCGCCATCGCTAGATACGTGGCGGGCGACGTGCCGTCGTTCGTGAGCCGGATGAACGCCAAGGTGCGCGCTCTCGGCCTCCAGGACACCAACTTCACCAATCCGCACGGGCTCGACGCCCCCGGTCACTACTCCTCGGCCTACGACATGGCGATGCTCGGCCGCTACGCGATGAGAAACCCGGAGATCGCCGAAATCGTCAAGACGAAGACCTGGCAGCCGAACTGGAGCGGCCCCGAGCTCTGGAACGGCAATCTGCTCCTGTGGCTCTATCCGGACAGCGATGGGGTGAAGATCGGTTGGACGGAGAAGGCCGGCCAGACGATGATCGCGACCGCCCAGCGCGACGGCCGGCGCGTGTTCGTCGCGCTGATGGGGAGCCAGGACCGCTACACTGACGCGATAAGGCTCTTCGACTGGGCCTTCAGCGATTCGCCGTGGTCGCAGTCAGGGGGAGACTGCGAGGGGGCTTCTGCCGCCGCTCAGAGCGGTCAGTAGACAACCTGCTCTTCGCTCAGCCGCTCGATCTCCTGCTTGGACATGCCGAGAAGCTCGCCAAGCACGTAGTCATTGTGCTGGCCCATGAGGGGGCCGGGCCGCCGAATCTCGGCCGGCGTCTTCGAGAAGCGCCAGGGCGGGCCAAGCACCTTCTTCTTTCCCATCGCCGGGTGCTCGACCTCCTCGATGACTCCGCGTGCTTGGACGTGCGCGTCTCGCACCAGGTCGGCGCCGTCGTAGACCGGCATGGCCGCCACCCGGACGGCCTGGAGAGCCTCCATCACCTCTTCAGGGCTCCGCTCGGCCGTCCATTCACCGATGAGGGCGTCGAGCGCTGTCTGGTTCTCCCATCGTTTGGAGGTGTCGGCGAAGCGTTCATCTTCGGTCAGGCGGCTGTCGTCGATCACGCCGCAGAGCGCTTGCCATTCCGCCTCCGTGCCGGCGACGATAGTGACCCACTGGTTTTCGCCCTGGCAACGGTAGCAGTTGTGAGGCGCGAGTACGCGGTCGCGATTGCCCATTCGCTCCTGAACGCGGCCGTTCATCGTGTAGTCCATGAAGGCGTCGCCCATGAGGGCACTCACCGCTTCGGCCGATGAGAGATCGATGTACTGGCCTTTGCCGGTGCGCTTGCGGTGGTACAACGCCGCGAGGACGGCAAAAGCGCCCGTGCTACCGACGCGCAGGTCAATCGTGCCCATCAGCGGCGCCGGGCGTCCCGCTGCGCGACCGGTGATGTACGCCAGACCGCCCAGCGCGGCGAAGGTGGGGGCGTAGCCGGTGTACAGGCGCTCCGGGCCGGTGCCGCCGACAGCCGATGAGGAGAGCATGATGATCTCCGGCTTGATCGCCTTCATAGCCTCGTAGCCGAGGCCGAGTCTGTCCAAAACGCCGGGCCGCATGTTCTCCGTAACGACGTCGCTGATCTTCGCCAGCGATTTCGCTATCTCCACGGCCTCCGGCTTGCTGAGATTGAGCGTGACGCTCAGCTTGTTGAGGTTGAGGGTGTTGAAGATGAAGGAATTGTCGGGCCCGGTGGTGCTGGGGCCGGCGACCAGCGAGCGCAAGCGGGCGTGGTCGAGGCGGCGCCGGCTTTCCACCTTGATCACTTCGGCGCCGAGGAGGGCGAGGAGAAGCGTCCCCTGAGGCCCAGCCCAGGCCCAAGTGAAGTCGAGGACTCTGATGCCCTCTAAAGGAAGTCGCTTGCTCACCGGGTCGCCTCTTTCCTATATGACGCCTGCCGCGCGCAGCCTTGCCAGATCCTCGCGGGGGTAGCCGAGGAGACCGCAGTAGACCTCCTCATTGTGCTCGCCCAAGAGGGGAGCCGCCCGCTCCCCTCGCCACGGCGTTTCCGAAAGCACGTAGGGCGCTGTGGGATAGCGAAGCTTGCCCGCGGCGGGGTGGTCGATCTCAGCGAAGAAGCCACGTTCTAGCGGCTGGCGCCACCTGACCACCTCCGCCGTCGAGCGGACAGGCGCCAGCGGGACGCTGAAGCTCTGGGCCAGGTTGTACAGGTCTTCCTTCTCGAACCCAGCAACCCACTCTTCGACGCGGGGCTGTATGTCGGAGTGGTGCTGCGCGCGTCCCGCCTCCGTGGCGTACTCCTCGCGCTGAGCCCATTCCGGGTTGCCCATCGCGCGGACCAGGCCCTCCCACTGGTGGTCCTGCGGCAAGGTCAGAATGACGTATCCGTCCCGGCAAGGCATGAGGCCGCCGATCTGCATCGCCATGCGGGGCTGGAGGCTGTCCTCATCGGCGAAGCGGGAGAGGTCGACTCGCTCCAGCCCGAGAAGGGTCTCCTGCTTGGAGATCTCGATGTGCTGCCCTTCCCCGGAAGCGATGCGGGCAATGAGGGCGGCGGTAACCGCGATGGCGGCGTTCAGGCCGCTATCGTACTCCCCCGTGTAGCCGCCGGGCGGGACCGGCTCCTTGCCGGTCTCATAGAAGCGGGCGACGAAGAACTGCGTCGAGTGGGCGCTCACGTGATGCAGGTTGAGGGTGTAGCAGTTGTATTCGGAATACGGTCCCGTCTCGCCGAACGGGGTTATCGAGACCATTGTCAGGCGCGGGTTTAGCAGGCTCAGGGTCTCGTAACCGAGCCCGAGATCCGCCATTCCTCCCGGCGGCTGGTGTGATGCCGCGCTTGTTGGTGTTGAGGTAGAGGAAGAGGCCGCTCTTCTCGTGATGCGGCATGTCATGGAGGAAGGGGCCGCGTTGCCGGGCCCGATCACCGGTGAACGGCCTCTCGATCTTGATCGACTCGGCACCCAGGTCCGCGAGGAGCTTGCCGCAATAGGGGCCGGCGACCATGTCGCAGTATTCTAAGACCTTGACGTCTTCCAGCGCTTTTTCGGTCATTTCCCTCACGACTCGGATTGCCCCATGTAAAATAGAGGCGACGAGTCATGCGTAGCCTAGCACAGCGGCGGTTTCAACAAAACGACGGGCAGGTCACGCGCTAACGGCGCGCCTGCGCCCCCG
>JBEKDP010000014.1:0-22491 GCA_050014295.1 Dehalococcoidia bacterium
GTCCCTTCCGACATGCGCAGGAGCAAGACCGTGCTCGTTTCCACCGTCTGGCCGGGGCTCAGATCGTACCCCCCGTAGGAGAGCGTGTAGGTGCTCAGTGGCTGGAACTCGCCGTCGCGTTTGGACCACGCGAAGAAGGGGGTAGGGATAGGCCCGTCGAACGTTCCACCAACGCTCCAGCCGACGTTGGTCAGGGTATCCTGGCTCGTGTTCGTCGTGCGAGCGACGCATTCCATGACCACCCACTCGTCGGGGCGGACGGTATCCGGCGTGCACTTGTGCTCAAACGCGACCGTGCCCGCGGGTAGCGGCGGCACCGGCGTCGGGGGCGGCGCTGCCTGCCGGACGACGAAGTCCGCGTCTCCTTCCACCACCGTTACTTGAGCGCCGATGTTGGCCCTCAGGTCGGACGCGATAGCCTCCGCGATCTGCCCCGTCACCGGCACATCCGGGTCGCCGGCGATGGTCAGCGTCACGCCCGTAACTCCGTCTTCCTCCAAGATAATGCGCGATCTCTCCGGCGCGAAGCCGGACCAGCCTTCCGACAGCTCGACGGGCTGGGACGCATCATCCACGTAGGCGAGCAGTCCGGGGCCTCCCAGAATACGAGCGGAGATCGTGTCCGCGTCCACCGCCAGCACTAGGGCATTCAACACTCCCTCGTTGTCGAGTGGCGGTCGCAAGTCCGACGGCGCGGCCGGGCCCCAGACGAACCCCAGCGGCTGTTCCCCTTGCGCCGCCGTGCGTCCACCGCCGAGCAGCGTCGCCGCGAGCACCAGCAGCGCCGGCAGCCAGAGCGCGAGCCGGCGCCTACGACTCACAATTGATATGCTTCCAGAAGACCTGTGCATCGCGAACCTCCTCTGCACCTTGTGCCGGACGTTTGTCCGCTGCGGCGATTCGGCGGATCTTCCGCTGTCTCGCCCTCGATGCTGTCAGTCTAGAGGTCGCGGGCCTCCTGATGCTTGACGCTTCGCCTTCGCTTTCCCTGCGCTTTCCCTACGCCCTGCCCGCGAAGCGCGAAAACTGCGCTAAGGTCGCCGTGCTGTGCCGCTGACGCTATGGAGAGGGGCTTGTTGACGAAGAGACTGAGGGTTGCCTGTTGAGGATGTCCTGAATTCGACCGTCGAGTTGCTTTGCCACCGTCACCGCGTCCTCGACGCGCGCCTCGCCCGGCGGAGCCCCCACCGAGGCGGAGGCTACTATGGCATCGCGTCGGAATAGGATTATCAACGTCTGGGAGGTCTGACCGCCCGCCGTCGTCTGCAAGATATAGGCGCTGGACTCGTCCCCGACCTGCTCCGCATCCGTCCTGCCGACCGTCACGTTTGAGCCGCTGCTCTGTTCGAGGAAGTTCAGGAACTCAGGGGAGACGCCGTAGTCGCGCAGGGTCGCCCAGGCGCTCTCCGCCCCGTTGACCGACGTGTAGGCCTCCACCTCCGCCTGCACGCCGAAGACGCTCGAATCTGCTGTCGTGAACGAGGCGGCGTGACCGCCGCTGCGTCCCCACTGCTGGTAATTGCTCAGCCATTGCTCCGGGTCGGGGAAGGCCATAGATGCCTGCTCATTCGATTGCGCTTCATCCCCCGCCGGCGTGAGCGTCCACTGCAGCCCTTCCGACGTGATCATCACCATCTGCTGCAGGTCGGCGTCGCTCAACGCCGGCGGCGCCTTCTTCCCGCCACCGCAGGCAGCGCCCGCGACCGCCAGCAGGACAACCACAGAAAGCCAAGCGCGCCTCACTCCGCCGGCTCCTTTCGCCAGCGCAGCACCGGCCGCCGCGCCGCCGTCGCCTCATCGAGACGGCCAACGGGCGTGCCGTGCGGCGCCCCCCGCAGAAGCTCCGGCTCCTCTTCTGCCTCGCGCGCGATCACCAGCATCGCCTCGCAGAAAGCGTCCAGCGTCTCCTTGCTCTCCGTCTCCGTCGGTTCGATCATCAGCGCCTCGTCGACGATGAGCGGGAAGTAGACGGTCGGCGGATGGAAGCCGTAGTCCATCAACCGCTTCGCCACGTCCAGCGTGTGGAGCCCCCTCGCCCGCTGCCGCGACCCCGAGAACACGGCCTCGTGCAGGCAGCGGCGATCGTAAGGCAGATCATAGCCGCCTCGCAAGCAAGCGAGCAGATAGTTCGCGTTGACGACGGCGTTCTCGCTCACCTCCCGCAGACCCTCGGCGCCGAGGCTGCGGATATAGGCATAGGCGCGAACCATGATCCCGAAGTTGCCGTGAAACAGCCCCATCCGGCCGAGGCTGTGTTCCGGCTCCGTGAGCCCGTAGCTCCCGCCCGACGCCCGGCTCACCTGCGGCGACGGTAGGAACGGCGCCAGGTGCCCCTTCACCGCGACCGGCCCGGCGCCCGGCCCGCCGCCGCCGTGCGGCGTGCTGAACGTCTTGTGCAGATTCATCTGGAGAACGTCGAAGCCGAGGTCGCCCAGCTTCACTTGGCCGACGAGTGCGTTGAGGTTGGCGCCGTCGCAGTAGAGCAGGGCCCCCTTCTCATGCACCATCGCCGCGATGCGGACGATGTTCTGATCGAAGAGGCCGAGCGTGTTCGGCAGCGTCAGCATCAGCGCCGCCACGTCCTCATCGAGCGCGGCGGCCAGCGCCTCTAGGTCGGTGTTGCCCTGCGCATCGGATGCTACCGGCACGCAGCGGAAGCCCGCAAGCGCCGTCGACGCCGGGTTCGTCCCGTGCGCCGAGTCGGGCACGAGCACCCGCTGCCGCGACTCCCCCTTGTGCTCAAGGTACGCCCTCACGGTCAGCATGCTCGTCAGCTCGCCTTGCGCGCCCGCCGCCGGCGTCAGGCTCACCGCGTCCATGCCCGTTATCTCCGCCAGGCAGCGCTGGAGGTCGTACATCAGCGCCAGCGCGCCCTGCGCTGTCTCCGGCGCCTGCAGCGGGTGAAGCTGCGCGAAGCCGGGGAGCCGCGCTATGTCCTCATGCACCTTCGGGCTGTACTTCATCGTGCAGCTTCCCAGAGGGTAGAAGCCGCCGTCGACGCTGTAGTTGAGCTGAGACAGGTTCGTGAAGTAGCGGACGAGCTCCGGTTGCGACAGCTCCGGCAGGTTCAGCTCCTCGCGCAGAAGCTCCGCCGCTGGCAGCTCGGCCGTCGGCACGTCGCACTCCGGGAGCGACGTCGCGATACGCCCCGGCCGGCTCAGGGCGAAGCTGAGCCTGGCCCCCATCTCCCGACGACGCGGCCCGTTCACGACCCAACCCCCCGCAGCGCCGCCACCAGCCCGTCGATCTCCTCTCGACTGTTCATCTCGGTGACGCAGAGGAGCATCCCGTTCTCGATGCGGTCGGATACGTCCAGCCCGCCGATGATCCCGCGCTCCAGCAGGGCCGCGTTCACCTCGCGCGGCGGCCGCGGACAGCGCACGACGAACTCCTTAAAGAAAATGCCGCCCACGGGCAGCGAATAGCCGGGGAGCGCCGCGATGGCCGCTGCCGCGTAGTGCGCCTTGTGATAGCAGAGCTCGCCGACGCGTCGCAGCCCTTGCTTGCCGAGCGCGCAGAGATAGACGGTCGCCGCCAGCGCCACCAACTGCTCATTGCTGCAGATGTTGGACGTTGCTCGCTCGCGGCGAATGTGCTGCTCACGTGTCTGAAGCGTGAGGACGTAGCCGGTGCGTCCCTCGCCGTCCGCCGTCCGCCCGACGATGCGACCCGGCATCTGCCGCACGTACTTCTCGCGCGCCGCGAAGATCCCCAGATACGGCCCGCCGAAGCTCAACGGAATGCCCAGCGACTGCCCCTCGGCGACGACGATGTCCGCGCCGTAGTCGCCGGGAGGGCGAAACAAGCCGAGCGCGATAGGGTCGGCGGCAACGACGCACAAGGCGCCGGCGGCTCGCGCCTTCCCCGCCAGCACCGCCGCGTCCTCCAGATAGCCGAAGAAGTTGGGCTGTTGCAGGACCAGGCAGGCGTGCTCCGCGCTCAACGCCGCGTCTACCGGCTCCATGACGTCGACCGCCAGCCCCCGCCCCGCCGCGTACGTGCGGACGGTGGCCTGGTAGTGGGGGTGCAGCGTCGAGAGGAGTGCCAGCCGCCCGCGACCGGTGATCGCCGACGCCATCAGGCATGCTTCGGCGGAGGCGCTCGCCCCGTCGTACATGCCGGCGTTGCTCACGTCCATGCCGGTCAGCTCGCAGATCAGCGACTGGAACTCGAAGATCGTCTGCAGCGTCCCCTGGCTGATCTCCGGCTGGTACGGCGTGTAGGCGGTCGCGAACTCCCCGCGGCTGATGACGTGGTTGACGACGCTGGGAATGAAATGGTGGTACGCCCCGGCGCCGAGGAAACAGGGCATCTCGCCGGCGGGGCGGTTGCGCGCGGCGATCTCCGACAGCTCTCGCCTCAGCTCCGGCTCGCTAAGCGCCGGGGGCAGGTCCAGCGCCGGCGTTCGGTGTCGCGACGGAATATCGGCGAAAAGCTCCCCGATGGAGCCCACGCCAATAGTCCTCAGCATGGCGCTGCGATCGGCGTCCGTATTGGGAATGTAGGGACTGGGCAAATGCGTCTCTCGGGCTAGTGGCCGTCGCCTTCTGCCAGGAGCGCCGCGTACTCCTCCGCCGAAAGCAAGTTCTGCGTCTCCGCGGGATTCGTCAGCTTGAGCTTGAGCAGCCAGCCCTCGCCGTAGGGGTCCCGGTTCACGACCTCGGGCGAGTCCTGCAGCGTTTCGTTGACTACCGTGACCTCGCCGCTGACCGGCGAATAGAGGTCAGATACCGCCTTCACCGACTCGACCTCGCCCAGCTTGGCGAACTGCTGCACCGTCGTACCGGGCTCCGGCAGGTCGAAGTAGACCAGGTCGCCAAGCTGCTCCTGCGCGAAGTGCGTGATCCCGACCGTGCCCTCGTCGCCGAAGACACGGACCCACTCGTGCTCTTTCGTATAGCGCCGGTCGTTGGGGCTGCTCGCCATCGTCGCTCTCCTTGCCGATTTCGTGCCGTCAGCGGGGCCGCTTGTAGAAGGGGCGCTTCACCACCTCTGCCGGCAGCGGCTTGCCCCGCACGTCTATCTCCAGGGCCGTGCCCTCTGTCGCGAGCTCAGTGGGCAGATAGGCCATGCCGATGCTCACCTCCAGCGTCGGCGAGAAGCCGCCGCTGGCTACTCTACCGACGGCCCGACCGGCGTGCAAGACCGTGCAGCCGGCCCGCATGATGCCCTTCGCCGTCGCCCTCAGGCAGACGAGCTGACGCCGCACGCCCGCCGCCTTCGCCCGCAGCAGCGCCTCCTTGCCCACGAACGGCTCGTCATCGAGGTCGACGACCCAGCCTAGCCCCGCCTCGAACGGGCTCGTGCTCGTATCGATATCGTTGCCGTAGAGATGAAGCGCCGCCTCCAGTCGCAGCGTGTCGCGGGCGCCGAGGCCGCAGGGCTCGACGCCGCTGCCGGCGAGCCTCTCCCAGAGAGCGCGTCCTTCACCGGGCCCCGTCACTAACTCATAGCCGTTCTCGCCCGTGTAGCCGCTCTGGGCGATGAACGTTCTCGCGCCCCCAAAGCCGAACTCGGCGCAACCGTGCCGTGGCAGCCCCTCGATCAGCGCCGCTCCCAGCACGCCCGACAGGATGCGTGCCGCCTCCGGCCCCTGAACAGCGATCATCGCCGTCTCGGTCTGGCGGTCCGCCAGCGTCACCCGCATCCCGCGCTCGACGAGGCCCATGAAGTGATCGCGGTCTCTCTCCGCGTTGGCGGCGTTATCGATGACGAGGAAGCGGTCCTCCGCCAGCCGGTAAACAAAGACGTCGTCGATGATCCCGCCGTCCTCCTGGCAGAGCAGCGCATAGTGCCCCTGACCGTCCTTCAGCCGGTGCACATTGTAGGTGAGCGCCCTGCGCAGAAAAGCGCCCGCGTCGGGCCCGCTGACGAAGAGCCGCCCCATGTGCGAGACGTCGAACATGCCGCCGTGCTGCCGGACAGCGTTGTGCTCTTGAATGATCCCGGCGAACTGCAGCGGCATCTCCCAGCCGGCGAAGGGCACCATCCGCGCCCCCAGCCGGCGGTGCAGCTCGTCAAGCGGGCTCTTTCGCAGCAAGACCTCGACGCTCATTCCGCCTCCAATCGCTCGTTTCGACCCGACCTTTGCTCGATCACACCGGCTCGAACTTCTTGAAGCCGCCGGGCGTCCTCGTCATGCGCCCCACGCCCGGGAAGGGAAGATGTACGCAGATCAGCAGCGCCTGCTCCCTGATCGCGGTCTCCATCAACCGCTTCTTCGTCTCCATCGACGTAAGCGGCAGCACGTCGAACGCCGACACCCAGGCTGTGCGCTCGAGCTGCGCCGCCTGCTGGACGATGTCGCCGACGTAAAGCGCCATCTCTCCCGCCGACGTGATGACGACGCTGGCGTGCCCCTCGCTGTGGCCCGGCGAGGGGATAATCGTTACCTCGTCCGTCACCTTCGTCTCGCCGTCCACCAGGCGAAGCCGACCGCTTTCGGCCACCGGCGTCAGGTTCTCCGCCAGGTAGGTGGCCCGCGTGCGCTCGTTGGGATGCGTCGCCGCCTCCCACTCCGCGCGCTGGATGACATACTCGGCGTTAGGGAACGTGGGCACGAGCGTGCCATCGACGTAGCGCGTGTTCCAGCCGCAGTGGTCGCCGTGAAGATGGCTGTTGATGACGACATCGATCTCCTCGGGCGGCCCGAAGTTGGCGGCGAGTTCCGACAGGAGATTTCCATCCGCCAGCGCCGAGGCGCCCGCCCGCATCTGCTTGTCGCCGACGCCGGTCTCGATGAGGACGTTCTTCCCCTGAGAGCGCAGGAGGAGGCAGTTGAGCCCCAGCGACAAACGGTGGTGACTGTCGATAGGTCCGGCGTATGGCAGCCAGCGTTCCTGCGGCACCACGCCGAAGACGGCGCCGGCATCGAGATAGTAGGAGCCGTCGGAGAGGACAAGTAGGTCCAGGTCGCCAACACGATAGCGGTTGCGGGGACTGGACACGTTTCTTCGCCTTTCCAGAGCTGGGCCAGGGGACAACCTGAGCATAAACCGCCGGGCCGCCGCTCGTCAATCGACTCGGCCGGTCGGCGCTTGCCAGACTTGCCGCACCTGCCCTATAATTGCGACCTACCGTCCCGCGAAAGGAGCCCGCGGATGCCGACGCCCTATGCTTACTTCCAGAAGCGCTTCGTGCCACTCGCCGAGGCCAAGATCGGCGTCATGACCCACGCCTTCAACTACGGCACCGGCTGCTTCGAGGGCATCCGCGGCAACTGGAACTCGCAGGACGAGCGCGTCTACCTCTTCCGCCTGCGCGACCACTTCACCCGCCTGCGCAAGAGCTGTCGCGTCCTCAAGATCGACATCCCCCACGACGAGGACCAGCTCTGCGAGCTAGCGACCAAGCTGGTCGGCATGTGCGGCTACACCGAAGATATCTACCTGCGCCCCATCGCCTACAAAAGCTCCGAGATCATCGGCGTCCGCCTGCACGACCTCGAGGACGACCTGCTGATGTACGTCGCTCCCTTCGGCCCCTACCTTGACCTGGATAAAGGCATCCGCTGCCAGACCTCCTCCTGGCGCCGCGTCGACGACGCCTCCATCCCGGCCCGCGCCAAGGTGACCGGCATCTACGTCAACTCCGCCCTCGCCAAGACGGAGGCCCAGGAGAGCGGCTTCGACGAGGCGATCATGCTCACGCACGACGGTCACGTCTCCGAGGGCAGCGGCGAGAACGTCTTCATCGTCGAGGACGGCCGGCTGATCACGCCGCCACCAACCGACAACATCCTCATCGGCATTACCCGCGACACCGTCATGCAGCTCGCCCGCGATGAGCTGGGTATCGAGACGCTCGAGCGCTCAATCCCCCGCAGCGAGCTCTACGGCGCCGATGAGTGCTTCATGACCGGCACCGCCGCTCACGTCAGCGCCGTCGTCGACGTCGACCACCGGCCGATCGGGAGCGGCAAGACCGGCGAGGTCACCGCCCGCCTGCAGAAGCTCTATCTGGACGTCATCTGCGGTAAGAACGGCAAGTACGCCGACTGGTGCACCCCCGCCTGAGCGCGATCATGCAGTTCCATCCCCGACGCTTCACCGGCATCTTCCTGGGCACCGTCTTTCTCTCTCGTCTGCTACCTGGCAGCGACGCTCTTTTTCGCCCTCGCCGTCCTCTTCGCCTATTGGACCTACTGCTGCCTGACCCTTCGCTACGCCCTCGACCGCAACGGCCTCTCGATTCACTGGGGCTTCGTCCGCCAGGTCATCCCCCTCGACAAGATCGACAAGATGGTACGGGGAAAGCCGGGCGCCACACCGCAGGTCAAGGGGGTGAACTGGTTCGGCCACCATATCGGCCGCGGGCAGGTCGAGGAGATCGGCGAGACGCTCTTCTACGCCACCGGCCACAACCCGCTCGACCTCGTCTACGTGGTCACCGCCTCGCAGGCCTACGCCGTCTCGCCTCCGGATGCCGACCGCTTTCTCAGCGAGGTCGAGACGAGGCGCAAGGAGGGTGTGAGCGTCGCCCTGCGCCAGGTGCCGCGACGGCTGCTGCTGGCGAACCAGCCGTTCTGGCACGACCGCTACGCCCTGTTGCTGGCGCTGGCCGCCATCGCCGTCTGCGTCGCCACCTTCGGCGTCGTTTTCGCCCGCTACGGCGACCTCGCCCAGAGCATACCGTTGTCGTTCCCACCGCTGGACGTCACGCGGGTCGCCGCCCGTCGCGAGCTGCTTACCCTTCCGACGACCGCGTTCGGCGTCCTGCTCGCCAACCTCATCCTCGCCTTTGTCATCCACACCTGGGAGCGCATGGTCGCCTACATGCTCCTCGTGGGGCTCATCGCGCTACAGGGCGTCTTCCTCTGGGGCGCCGCCATCGCCGTCAGCTAGCGCCGCCCGGCGTGGGAACCTTATGGATTTCGTAGCCATCGACGTTGAGACCGCCAACGCAGATGCCGCAAGCATATGCCAGATCGGCATCGTTGCTTTTGAGAACGGCAGTGTGAAGGAGTCGTGGCAGAGCCTCGTGAACCCGGAGGACTATTTCGACGGCGTCAACATCTCTATTCACGGAATTGACCAAGACGCTGTCAAGCGGGCGCCCACGTTCCCCGGAATCTATGAGAGCGTCAGGAATTGGCTGGCAGGTTCCATCGTGGCTTGCCACACCCCGTTTGATCGGGTTGCGGTTGTGCGAGTTGCGGAGAAGTATGGTTTAGAGCAAGTCGCTTGTGCGTGGCTTGATACTGCAAGAGTTGCCCGCCGTGCCTGGCCACAGTTCTCAAAGAGGGGTTACGGTCTCGCAAACGTCGCCAGGCAACTGGGCATCTCTTTTGTCGCGCACAATGCGGAAGAAGATGCACGCGCCGCGGGGGAACTCCTCGTTCATGCCATGAAAGAGACGGGGATGGCCATCAGTGAATGGCAGGAGCGAGTCAGGGAGCCCATTAGCCCATCAAGGACAAGCAAAGGCACGAACATAGCTACGGGTGGGAATCCGGAGGGCGACCTATACGGGGAGACTGTGGTTTTCACGGGCGCTTTGACAATCCCGAGGAGACTGGCAGCCCAGATAGCAGCCGAAGCTGGATGCAAAGTGTTGGATTCGGTTGGGGAGAGCACGACTCTTCTCGTTGTTGGTGATCAGGACATTAGACGCCTTGCAGGCCACGAAAAGAGCTCCAAGCACCGAAAGGCAGAGGGATTGATCGCCCGGGGCCAGACTATTCGGATCCTGGGAGAGAGCGATTTCACGCGGCTGGTGGGATTGCAGGATTCGCCGCAGTGAGGCACGCGGTGAAAAGGTGGGCGGCACTAGAGGCTAGCCGGGAATGACCTTGGCAATCGCGAAGCCCAGCCCGAAACAGATCGGGAACGTCAGCACCCACGCCGTGATGATATTGTAGGCGATCCCCCAGCGCACCGCCGATAGCCTCCTCGACGCCCCCACACCCATGATCGCCGACCCGATGGTGTGCGTCGTGCTCAACGGAATCCCAAAGCGCGCGCTAACGGTGATCGTCATCGCCGCCGCCGTCTCCGCCGCGAAACCGTGCACCGGCTGAAGATGCGTCAGCCGCATCCCCAGCGTGCGGATGATCCGCCAGCCGCCCAGGCCCGTGCTCAGGCCCATCGTCGTCGCCGCCAGCAGGATCACCCACAGCGGCACGTTAAAGTTCCGGTGATAATGGATAGCCAGCGCCATCGCCATCACGCCCATCGCCTTCTGGCCGTCCGCCGTACCATGGCTCCAAGCCATGAAGGCCGCCGACACGAGCTGCAGGTTCCCGAACAGCTGCCGCACCAGCCGCGGGCTGGCGTTCCGCAGAGTCAGCGTCAGGAGGCTCATAAGCAGGACTCCGCCCAGCATGCCGAAGACCACCGCCACGCCCAGGCCGATGAACACCTTCTCCCAGCCGCTGTACTCCAGAACACCCCAGCCCGCCCTCGCCACCGCCGCGCCCCCCAGGCCGGCCACGATCTCGTGGGTCTTGCTCGTCGGCAGTCCGAAGTGGAGGGCGAACATGCTCCAGATGATCACCGCCAGACAGGCACAGAAGATCGTCTCCAGCGTTATCTGGTCGATGTGCACGATCCCCTTGCCGATCGTCGCCGCGACCGCCGTCCCCGACAGCGCCCCCAGCAGGTTGAAGACGGCCGCCATCCCCACCGCCTTCATCGGGCTGAGCACGCGCGTCGAGACGACCGTGGCGACGGCGTTCGGCGCGTCCGTCCAGCCGTTCACCACCTCGAATCCCAGCACGCCGATGAAGGTGATCACCAGAAAGGCGAAGGAGTCAGTCACTGGTCATCCTCTAAGACACCCGAACTCGCCGCAAAAAAAGAGCCCCGCAGGGGCCTCGCTATCCCGACCGTCCACCCTGCGTCATGCATGCCTGAGCACGATGCCTTCCAGGACGTTTGCCACGTCCTCTGCCCGGTCGGTGGCCTCCTCCAACTGGTCGTAGATCTCGCGCCATTTGATGATCTCGGCGGCGCTCCCCTCATCGTCGAACAGCTCCGCGATCGCCTTGCGGAAGAGGTCGTCCCCCACATTCTCCAGACGGTTTATCTCCACACAGTACGGCAGGATGTCGCGCAGGTGCCTGTGCTCGTGGAGATGGGAGATCGCCTGCTCCAGCTTCACCGCCATCATGCGCACCACATCGACAAGCTCGCGGCTCCTCGCCGTTGGCTCGGCGACCTTATAGATGCGCATCGCCGTGCTCGCGCCCTCGATGTAGTCCAGCACGTCATCCATCCGCTCCGCCAGCAGAGCGATGTCCTCCCGCTCGATCGGCGTCACGAAGGTCTTGTGCAGCAAGTGGACGATGTTGTGGGTAATGCTATCGCCGTTGTGCTCGAGCTCCGTGATCCGCTCGGCCTTCATCTCCACGTTCTCGTAGTGGTTCACGAAGTCCTCGAGCTCCTCAGCGGCATCAACGAGGTTCTTCGCCCCATCGTGCAGGAGCACGTAGAATTGTTCATTCCTGGGGAGAAACGGAATTCTCGGCATGGGCTCAGCGCAAAACTAGCACAGCGCCGACCGGCGGTCAATGCGACCGCGCAGCCCGCCTCTTCCCCTCCCATGGGGCGTCTGTTATACTCTGCGACGGCTCAAGACAGCGCCCGCGGCCAACGGGCTGCCGACAGCGCGGAAGGAGGAATGCCCCGAGCACATCGGGGTAAATTCATGCCAGTACTGGTAGTCATCGGCGGTCAATGGGGAGACGAGGGCAAAGGCCGCACCGTCGACCTCCTTGCCCAAAACGCCACGGTAGTGGCCCGCTACTCCGCCGGCAACAACGCCGGCCACACGGTGGTCAACGACATGGGGACGTTCCGCCTCCACCTCGTGCCCGCCGGCATCTTCTACGCCGACAAGACCTGCCTCATCGGCAACGGGCTCGTCATCGACCCCGCCGTCCTCCTCGAAGAGATCGAGGAGCTCCAGTCGAAAGGCGTCAGCGTCAAGAACCTCTACGTCAGCGACCGTACTCACATCACGATGCCCTACCACATCCTCATCGACCGCGCCGACGAGGAGCTGCGCGGCCCCGCCGCCATCGGCACCACCTTCCGCGGCGTCGGCCCCGCCTTCGTCGACAAGGTCGGCCGCATCGGCATCCGCATGGTCGACCTCGTCCACCCCGACGCCTTCCGCGAGCGCCTGTCTCTCGTCCTTCCCTACAAGAACGCCGTCCTCCAGAAGCTGTACGGCCTGGAGCCGCTCGACTTCGACGAGGTCTACGAGAAGTACAGCGTCCACGGCCGCCGGCTGGCGCCCTTTGTCGCCGATACGGCGGTCATGGTGCAGGAAGCGCTCGCCCGCGGCGAGACGGTCCTCCTGGAAGGGGCGCAGGGCAGCCTGCTCGACCTCGACGCCGGCACTTACGAGTACGTGACGTCCTCCGTGCCCTCATCGACGGCCGCCGGCGCCGCCCTGGGCATCGGCATCGGCCCGACGCAGATCACCCGCGTCGTCGCCGTCTACAAAGCCTACCAGACGCGCGTAGGCAACGGCCCCATGCCAACGGAGCTCACCGACGCGATGGGCGAGGAGCTGCGTGAGAAGGGCCAGGAGTACGGCGCGACAACCGGCCGGCCCCGTCGCTGCGGCTGGTTCGACGCCGTCGCCGCCCGCTACACCGCCCGGCTCAACGGCCTGTCCGGCGCCGTCATCACCCGCCTGGACGTCCTCGACACGTTCCACAGCATCAAGATCTGCACCAGCTACCAGATGGACGGCGTGCCTGTCGACACGTTCCCCGCCAACACGCGCCGCCTCCTGCGCTGCGAACCGATCTACGAGGAGCTTCCCGGCTGGCAGGAGCCGACCACCGACGTCCGCCGCTTCGAGGACCTGCCGCGGCACGCCCGCGACTACGTGAAGCGGCTGGAGACGCTCATCGGCTGTCCCGTCGCCCTCGTCTCCGTCGGCCCCGAGCGCGACCAGGCAATCATCGTCAAGCCCATCATCTAGGCGGGCCAGCGGCGGAATAGCAAAGGGCGCCGCCTTCGCGACGCCCAGAAGCGATCTCTCCCCAAGACACCGTCAGGCCTTGACGGCGACGACCTGCAGCCAGTTCCGCGGCACAGTGCTCAGCTTCAACTCGCGGAAGGCATCGGCGGCTCCCCGCTTGAGACACTCGACGGCGACGGCCAGGGGCACGCCTGGAAGCGCCCCGCGGGCAAACAACTCATACTCGCTGATCGCCTGGAAGCCCTCCAGCGGCATCTCCACCGGGCTGAGCTCCAGGTGCTGCACGTCGAAGCCCTCGTCCGCCAGCAGCCGGCGGTAGTCGTCGGCGCTGAGCTGGATGCGCGCTTGTGCCTTGTCTTCTTTCTCGCGGCGTATGTCCGGGTTCTCGTCCCTGAAGACGCGCATGGCGCGACGCACCCACATTAGATAGAAAGGCATCGTCTCGGCCGGCTGCGCACCGTCGAAGAAGGTGCTGTTGAAGGCGAAGAGACCGTGCTCGCGCAGGGCCTCCGATACCTCGTGCATCATGCGTCGCTTGTCTTGGACCAGATGGATGGCGTTGCAGAAGACCACAGCGTCGGCGGTCCGTTGCACGAAGCGCGACAGGTTCTCTGCCTGCCCCGATACGAACCTCACGACGGCGCCCCAGCGTTCCTGGAGGTCGCTACGCGCCAGCTCTAGCGCAGATTCGGACGGCTCGACCGCCACCACCTCGCCCTTGTCCGGGTGCATCGTCTCCAGGATCAGCGTCGTCACCGCGCCCGTGCCGGCACCGAGGTCAACGACCCGCTGGAACGGCCTTAGCCCGCACATCTCCACCAAACGGCGGTTGATGGCGGTGTAGAATGGCTGGCTGGCGAACCTTCGGAAGGAGTCGCCCTCTGAAGTCGTCATCCCTGTTATCTCCTTCCTTAGACGGGAACAGCCAGATCGATGCGCTGGCGCCGCACCTCTGCCATGATCTTCTCGGCGGCAGCCTCGTCGGGGTCAACGAGCGGCAATCGCAGCCCGCCCACATTGCAACCGAGCTGCCGCAGCGCGTACTTGATCGGTATCGGGTTGCTGGCGGCCGTCATCAGCGTCATCATCAACGGCAGCAGGCGACGATGTATCTCCGCCGCCGCCGCGACCTTGCCGTCGAGGAAGCGCTCGATCATCTCCCGCATTTGCAGGCCGGCGAGATGAGAGACGACACAGATGACGCCGTAGCCCCCGATGGCAAGGATCGGAAGCGTATCCGAATCGTTGCCGCTCCAGATGCGGAAGCCTTCGCGCGATAGGTTGATGATCTGGCCTATCTGCTCCAGGTTGCCGCTCGCCTCCTTCACACCGACGATGTTCGGTATCCGCGAGAGCCTCGCCGTCGTCTCAGCCGTCATGTTGACCCCCGTGCGACCGGGGATGTTGTAGAGAATGCAGGGCAGGCTCGTCCCCTTCGCCAGCTTCTCGAAGTGGCGAAACAGGCCCTCCTGGGTCGGCTTGTTATAGTAGGGCACCGTCAGCAGAAGCCCATCGACTCCCAGCGCCTCCGCCTCCCGGCCCAGCCTTTCGCTCTCCGCCGTGTTGTAGTTGCCGGTGCCGGCGATCACTACGCCGCCGTCCCCCACTGCCTGCTTGACCTCCCGGTACAGCCGCAGCTTCTCGTCCTGGCTCAGCGTCGGCACTTCGCCCGTCGTCCCGCTGATGACCACGCCGTCGCTCCCCGACCGCAGGAGGGCAAGCGCCAGTTGCTGTGCGGCCCTGTAGTCCACCTCGCCGTCAGCGGTGAAAGGGGTGACCATTGCCGTCAGAAGCCGGCCGATCTCTCCCATGACGATCCTCTCCTGTTTTCGGAGCGCGGCTAAACGAGGTCGCGCTTGACCATCTCTTCCGCTATCTGGATTGCGTTCAAGGCGGCGCCCTTGCGCAGGTTGTCGGAAGAGATCCACATCGCTATTGAGTTGGCATGCGACACATCCTTCCGGATGCGTCCCACGAAGACGTCGTCCCGGCCGGCGGCCAGCCACGGCTGCGGATAGAGACTGATCGTCGGGTCATCCTGGACCGTGACGCCCGGCGCCCCCGTCAGGATATCCCGCACCTCGTCCGGCTCCATCGAGCGGGTCAGCTCCGCATGCACCGCGCAGCTATGCGATATCATCACCGGGACGCGAACACAGGTCGCCGAGATGGCGATCGACTCATCGTGCATTATCTTGCGCGTCTCGTTCACCATCTTCATCTCTTCTTTTGTGTAGCCGTTGTCCATGAATACGTCGATCTCCGGCAGGAGGTTGAACGCGATCTGGTGCGGGTACACGTGCGGCAGCGCCGCCTTCCCCTCGAGGACCGCCTGCGCTTGCGTGGTCAGCTCGTCGACCGCCGCCCTCCCCGTCCCCGACACGGATTGGTACGTATCGACAATGATTCTCTTCACCGGATTGACCTGGTGGATCGGCCACAGAGCCATCACAACCGGCGTCGTCGAGCAGTTGGGGATCGAGATGATCCCGTGGTGCTGCTCCACGTCGGCGCCGTTCACCTCCGGCACGACCAACGGCACCCGCGGGTCCATCCGCCAGGCGGAGCTGTCATCGATGGCGACCGCGCCTGCTTTCGCCGCGATCGGGCAGTAGTCACGAGAGGCTTGACCGCTCGCCGATACGAAAACGAAGTCGGACCCATCAAACGACTCGTGGGTCGTCTCCTCCACCACGAGCTCCTCTTCCCCGACGACCAGCTTTCGCCCCGCCGAGCGCGAGGTGGCAAGCAGGCGCAGCGCCTTCACCGGGAACTGCCGCTCCACCATGATCTCAAGGAATTCGCGTCCCACGAGCCCGGTGGCCCCCACGACGGCTATGTTGTACTTCTTGTTGTTAGAGGACATCAGCGTTCTTCTTCCCAGAATTAGCTTTCAGGCCGCTCCAACGAGCGAGTTTTCATAATAAAATACTTCCGGCCGCCGAGCAACTCGCCTCAGTCGTGCGAGGCGCGGGTGGCCGCTTCCAGTGGGACGATCTAGAGACCGACAAGAGCGTCGAGGCCGCGCACCAACTCGCTGCGGTTCATCACCTCTTTGGTCGCCAGAAGGATGCCGGGCATGAAGGACTCACGCCCCGTGGAGTCGTGGCGGATGCTGAGCGTCTGACCCGTTCCGCCGAAGATCACTTCCTGATGCGCCACTAGCCCCGGCAAACGCACACTGTGGATGGCGATCCCGCCAAGCGAGCCACCGCGCGTGCCGGCCAGCGTCTCCTTCTGCGTCGACGCCTCCTCGAAGGGCCGGCCGCGGCTGGCCAGCATTCCCTGCGCCGTGGCGATGGCTGTCCCCGATGGCGCGTCCGCCTTCTGGTTGTGGTGCAGCTCAATTATCTCCGCGTGGTCGAGATGCCGAGCCGCGATCCGCGCCAGGTGCATCATCAAGACCGCGCCGATAGCGAAGTTCGACGCCGCCACCGCGCCCAAGCCCTTTTCCTTGCAAGCGCTCTCCAAGTCCGCCAGAAGGTTGGTGGAAAGGCCGGTCGTGCCGATGACCATGCGGACGCCGGTGGCCAGCGCCGCCTTCACCACCTGCGGCGTCCACTCGGCGTTGGTGAAGTCGATCACCACGTCCGGGCGCGCGCGCGCGAAAAGCGCTTGCGGGTCCTTGTCCAGATGGACCAGCCCTGAGCCGTCGGGGAGAGAGAGGTAATCCTCGGCGGAGAACTTCTCCAGCACTCCCACCGGCTCCAGGTCAGGGTCGCCACAGACGGCGGCCAGTATCTCCCTGCCCATCTTGCCGGTGCCGCTGACTACTACGCGAATCTGAGACATTGCGTCTCTCCCCTGCTACCGGCCATCCGGTGCCGGCTCCTTCGCGACCGCTACCGGCGTCTGCCGTAGGGAGCCCGCGGCGGCTGAGTCCCCGAAGACGGCCCCGGTCGCTGGTCCGGCCGGTTTCGCTGCGGTCCGAACGGACGTCGCGGCGGCCGGTTGGGTCCGGCGTCGCCCGCGCCGCGCGGCGGTCCTCCCGGGCCCGAAGGTCGCGGGTTGTGCGGCCGACGCTGCTCCGGCGGACCCGGACGGTGCGGCCGAGCCCCACCCGTCGGCCCCGGGGGCACCCCTACCGGGACGCGCTCGTTGCCGGGAAGAGGCCCTGCCTCCGCCTCTGCCCCGCCTTCCAACACTGCCCGCCGCGAGAGATTGACGCGGCCGAGATTGTCGATCTCCATCACCATAACCATGATCTCGTCGCCAAGCTTCACCACGTCCTCCACGCTGGGCACGCGGTAATCGGCGAGCTCCGAGATGCGCACGAGCCCCTCTTTGCCGGGCATTATCTCGACGAAAGCGCCGAAACTGGTAATACGCGTCACCCTGCCCGTGTAGATGGTGCCGACCTCCACCTCGCGCGTCAACCCCTGGATTATCTCGATAGCCCGGTTCGCCATCTCCTCGCTCGTGGAGCCGATGAACACCGTCCCATCATCCTCAACGTCGATCGTGCACTTCGTCTCTTCGACAATCGACCGGATCACGCGCCCGCCGGGGCCGATCACCGTGCCGATCTTCTTCTGCGGTATCTGGATGCGATACATGCGCGGCGCGTATTGCGAGAGCTCCTTCCGGCTCTCCGCTATCGTCTCCCGCATCTTCGCCAGTATCTCCAGACGGGCGTCCCGCGCCTGGGCGAGCGCCTCGCCCATGATCTCGGGGGTAATGCCCTTGACCTTGATGTCCATCTGGAGCGCCGTAATGCCCCCCGCCGTACCGGCGACCTTGAAGTCCATGTCGCCCATCGCGTCTTCCAGGCCGGCGATATCCGTAAGGATGCGGTACTTCCCGTCCTCGCCGATCATCAAGCCCATCGCTATGCCCGCGACCGGCTCCTTGATCGGCACGCCCGCGTCCATCAGCGAGAGCGTGCTGCCGCAGACGCTGGCCATCGACGTGCTGCCGTTGCTGGAAAGCACCTCTGTCACCAGACGGATTGTGTATGGGAAATCGCCCTCAGCGGGAATGACCGGCTCGATTGCCCGCTCCGCCAGCGCCCCATGTCCGACGTCGCGGCGGCTGGGCGAGCCCATCCGGCGCACCTCGCCGACCGAGAACGGCGGAAAATTGTAATGATGGAGGAAGCGCTTCGTGTCCTCCGGCGACAGCGTGTCCAATCGCTGCTCCTCGCTGGTCGAGCCGAGCGTCGCAATCGTTAGCACCTGCGTCTCGCCGCGAGTGAACAGCCCTGAGCCGTGCGTCCGCGGCAGGATGCCCACCTCCGCGCTTATCGGCCGGATATCGCGCAAGCCCCGACCGTCCGGGCGAACGCCCTTCTCCAGGACGGAGCCGCGTATCTCCTGCTTCAGCTTCTCGTCAAACGCCCTCAGGATCTGGTCCGCGGCGTAGGTCTCCCCAAGACGCTCCAGCAGCTCCTCCCGCCTCTCGCCCAGCGAGCGCTCTCGCTCCTCCTTGTTGACGGCCGCCAGTATCTCGCTCAGCTTCCCTTCTACATACTGGGCGACATCCCGTCGCAGGTCCTCGGCCACCTCCGGCCGGACCACCGCCGTCTTCGCCTTGCCCACGTCGGCGACGATCTCGTTCTGGAGAGCGATGATTTGCAGGTTCGTCTCGTGTCCGGCGCGAATGCCGCCAAGGACCACGTCCTCCGTAACCCCCGTCGCTCCCGCCTCGACCATCATTACGGCGTCGCCGGTGCTGGAGACGATCAGTTCCAACTCGCTTTCTTTGAGCTGGGAGTAGGTCGGCATGATTACGTATTCGCCGTTGACGTAGCCGACGCGGACGGCGCTCACCGGGCCGGCGAACGGTATGTCGGAGATGGACA
This sequence comes from Dehalococcoidia bacterium, assembly GCA_050014295.1. Classification (GTDB taxonomy): domain Bacteria; phylum Chloroflexota; class Dehalococcoidia; order DSTF01; family JALHUB01; genus JBEKDP01. The sequence goes on from JBEKDP010000014.1 coordinate 18,737, forward strand.
GCGCCGCCGAGGCGCCGATCGTGCCCAGCACGTCCGGCGAGTTCTCCTGGTCGGCGGAGAGCACAGTAAGAACGATCTGCACGTCATTGCGAAACCCCTTCGGGAACAGAGGGCGCAGCGGCCGGTCCGTTAGGCGCGCCGCCAGGATCGCCTCCGTCGTCGGCCGGCCTTCCCGCCGGAAAAAGCTGCCCGGAATCTTTCCGGCCGCATACAGGCGCTCCTCGTAGTCGATGGTCAGCGGGAAGAAATCGATGCCTTCCCGCGGTTGCGGACTGGCGCAGGCCGTCGCCAGGACCACCGTCTCGCCGTAGCGGAGAATGACTGCGCCGTTCGCTTGCCCGGCGAGCTTCCCCGTCTCGATTCTCAGCGTCCTTCCGCTCACCACCCGTTCATAAGTTCTAAGCATTACCAAGTCCTCCATAAACGTCCCGAACCAGGGTCACTCGCTAACCGCCGGATGCCTGTCGAGCAACGACACGTATTTGCTGTGCGAAACGATGCAGGATCCGAACTCATCCTGTGGGGTCAGAAAAACCCGTCTTTCAGAAGCCGCTCCTCAGACCCGTCTGCCGGAAAGGCCAGGTGTGGAGTCACCAGGGGAGCCGTTTGCCGCCTGAGGATTGCCTGCTCTCTTCCTACAAAGACGCCGCCGCTACTTACGGAGGCCCAATCTCGCGAGTACGGAGCGATAGCGTTGTACGTCGCTTTTGTTGAGGTATGCCAGCATCCTCCGTCTCCGTCCCACCATCTTCAGAAGACCGCGCTGCGAGTGATAGTCGTGCTTGTGCATCCGCATGTGCTCTGTGAGCTCATTGATCCTTTGCGTGAGGAGAGCCACTTGCACTTCCGGAGAACCCGTGTCGGTCTTGTGGGCTGCGTAGCTGGTGATGAGGCTCTGCTTGTTCTCTTTGGTCAGCATCTTCCTCTCTTACGCTGGCCTTCGGCGTCTCTTTCTCTATCTAGTGTATAATCTTAGCATAGCGATGGAGCCGAAGCAAACGTAGTCGCCCGCGGGCGACGCCCCTTGTCCAACGCTCTCCACGGGACGTGGCCGGCCTCCCGAACGCGAGGCAGAAGAGAGGGCCCGCCGACCAATGCGACAGGTGGCCGTTGTTACCGATAGCGCAGCCTCGCTACCTCCGGACTTGCGTGCCCGCTACGAGATCGAGGTCGTGCCCCTGAACCTCGTCTTAGAGAACCACGCCTACCCCGACGGCCTCGACGACAACCACCACTTTTACCAGTCGCTCAAGTCGGCCCGGCGTCCTCCCACTACCACCAGCGCCACACCCGGCACCTACCTCGAAGCCTTCCAGCGGGCCGCCCAGCGGGCTCCCGCCGTCCTCTGCATCACCGTGTCCACGCAGTTCAGCGCCACCCACGACGCCGCAATCCAGGCGGCCGCCACGCTCAAGGAAGATCTGCCCGACCTCCAGTTGGAGGTGCTGGACTCCGGCAGCGCTGCCATGGGCGAGGGCTTCGTCGTCCTCGAAGCGGCGAGAGCCGCCGCTGACGGCGCCGACCTGCCCGCGGTCATGGCCCGTGCCCGTGAAGCGATCCCGGCCGTCGGCCTCGTCGCCGTCGTCGACACGCTCGAGTATCTCGCCCGCGGCGGCCGCGTCCCCCGCATCCAAGCCTGGGCCTCCGCCCTCCTCAGCGTCAAGCCGATCATCGAGCTCCGACAACAGAGTATCCACCTCCTTACTCGCACCCGCACCAAACGGCGCGCCGTCGCCCAACTGATCCCCATCCTCGAGCAGCGCGGATACAAAGGGGGGCGGCTCCACCTCTGCGTCCAGCATACCGACGTCCTCGATGAGGCAGAGCAGCTCGCCGCCGAGGCCGCTCGCCGTCTCGAGCCGGGCGAAATATCGGTAAGCGAGTTCACGCTGGTCATGGGCGCCCATACCGGCCCCGGCCTTCTCGGCTTGGCCTACTACGTCGAGCCCAACGGCGACCGCGCCAGCCTCTCCTAACTCGACCGCTGATGCCGATGGCCCCTTATTCGGACCGCAGACTCGAAGATTCAGAGCACATACTGCGAGCCTTGGAACCCCTGCCGCCGCCGCGATCGCCCCTCACCCTCGTCGTCGTCAGCGGCCTTCCCGGCACCGGCAAGTCCACGTTCTGCCGCGACCTCAGTCGCCGCAGCGGCGCCGTCATCCTCGAAAGCGACTCCCTCCGCAAGCTCCTCTTTCCCCGACCCAGCTACTCCTGGCAGGAGAGCCGGCGCCTCTTCGACTCCATCCACGCCGCCATCGAGCACCTCCTGCAGGGCGGTGTTTCTGCTATCCTCGACGCCACGAACCTCGCCGAACGGCACCGACAGCCGCTCTACCAGATCGCTGCGAGCGAAGGCGCGAAGCTCATCCTGGTCGAGGTCACGGCGCCGCCGGAAATCGTCGCCTCCCGCCTGGCCGGCCGCTCCGGCGTGTCCGACGCTGATGTCGCGGTCTACCAGCGAATGCAGCGCTCGGTGGAGGAGATAGCCCGGGAGCACTTCGTCGTCGATACGTCCCACCCCACTCGTCCCCTCCTCGACGCCATCACCCGGGAAATAAAGGCCTCCGGGACTTAGACAACCGAAGAGGCCCTCGTTGGAGGGCCTCTTGACCACGCGGAATACAAGTCTAGGTAGCGGCGCCTTTCGCCTTTTCCAGCGGCTTGGGCACAAGCCCCAGGAGCCTCCCCAGCGCGATGTACCCCCACTTCTGGAGGAATACCGCAGCTGCCAGCCCGATCAACGCTACGCCCACGCCCACCATCGTATCGAAAATGAAGTGGTTGGCCGTGAACACCACCGCGAAGAACTGCGCCACCGGCAACATGACCGCGGCGAGCCATATCGGCTTGAAGCGCGTCGCCCAGATCACGCCGACCGCCAGCAGCACCGGCCAGCCGACGTGCAGGCTGGGAACGGCGGCATAAGGGTTCACGAACGGCCGCGCCGACTGCGCCTGATAGCTCAGGGGGCTGTAGACTGCCATCGTATCGACGAAGCCGAACTCCGACAGGTAGCGCGGGGGCGCAACGGGGAACAAGTGGTAGATGATGAGGGCGATGCCGCCTGAAATGAGCATCGCATCGCGCGTCAGCGTGTACTGCCGCCGGTGCCGGAAATAGAGCCACAGGCCCACGGTGACAATCAGCGGGAAGTCGAACCAGAAGTAGATGAAGTTGAACATCTGGACGAGGAACTGCCGCCCGACGACGAGAGCCTGCAACTGCAACTCCCAAAAGAAGCCGGCATTCTGCTCTAAGTCGATGATCCGGAAGCCGTGCGCCAACGCGTCGGACGTTCTGTCGACGACGCTGCCGCGAACGAGGAAGTAGAAGAGGAACGCTAGGGATACGAGACCAAGCTCGACGATGTGCCGCACGATTGGACGCGGCGCCAGTGCCTCTGCCACTCTCCGCGGGGCCAAGAGAGCCATCATAGCACGGATAATCTTCAATATATGACGGACCAGCCCGCCTGCTGCCAGCGCCTTCGCCAGCGCCCTCCACACCGATGATGGAGAAACCATCAGATCCCTCCGACGGCAACCGGAACCGTTTCCTCCATTAAAGCACAGTCTCCGACGGATTTCAAGGAACCCGTATTTGCCCCAGCGTATGCTGAATGCCAAGACGAGCGTTCTCCGCCGCAAAAGCGAGCGCAATCGCCAGCAGGACTACCAGCGCCCCCATCAGCCCGTCGAAGATGAAGTGGTTCCCGGTCAGCACAATCGCAAAGAACATCAACGTCGGGAAGA
>JBEKDP010000015.1:0-14407 GCA_050014295.1 Dehalococcoidia bacterium
AGCGGCGACCATCGCTGCTCCCTGACGGACCCCCGCCTCTGGCGCCCCGATCTTCCTTTCCAAGCGACTACCTGTCTGACACGCGGGTTTGCGGAGTGTATTCACTTCATGGCCGCGTCTCTGCCTCCCGTAGAGTCGGATGTGGAACCCGCGCCGCCCGCCTCACGTGGCGCTGCCGCGGGACACGCGTCGGGCTGGCTTGCTCTTGCAGCGCTGGGCGGTGTTGCCGGGATTGCCATCGGCATTGGCGCGTTCTTCTTTCTCCCCAGCCCGAACCGCAGCGAAAGCGCTGGATCGGCGGTCGTTGCGCCCGCGCTGCTTCCAAGCGCGACGCCCCAAGCACTTGATCACGTTGAACTGAGCCCATCAGGCCAGCCGACCAGGGCCGACGCCAATCGCCAACCGGTGCTTCATGGGACGACGCCCACCCCGATTGCGGCCGGCTCGAACGACGACAAACCGGCCGAAGGGGGGGATCAGGTTCCGACGTCTGCGAGTGCCGAGCCGGCGGTTGCGCCAGATGATGCCGGTCCCGTTGCGTCTGGCTCTGATGCGGTTCCTGCCGTGGCGTTTGCCAGTGGCCAGCCGGCCGGCGTCGATGAGAATACGCACGTTGTCGCTGACGGTGAGACGCTGTGGGATATCGCGGCGGCAAACGGTGTAGATCTGGAGGCTTTGGCCGCGCGGAACGGGCTCTCTAGCGATGCCCTGGTCGCCGCCGGAGACACGCTGGTCATCCCCGCGTCCGCGCCCGACGGCGGGGGCTAGTAATCCCTCTTTGCAGTATCGCTCTCGGGCACGACGGGGGCGGCGTTCGCGTCCCAATGAGCGCCGCTAGGGCTGTACCGCCTCCCAGTTGGTGGCGATCTGCGTCTGCGCTTCCCGAAGAGTGATCTGGCCGCTGCACACTCTATCGTGGAGGAGGTTCTCGATCTGGTCTTTCTGCCTGGCCCCCTGCGGGACGTTGTAGGGCTCGGGCCACAAGTTCTTCGGGTCCCTGGGATGCCCGCCCAACTCCAGCGAGATGAGGTGGTCTTCCTCGTAGTCCGATCTCGGTCCGGTCCAGCCGTAGAGGGCCATCTGCAGGATCTTCAGCGGCGTTGTGTAGGACACAGGAGGTCGGACAGTCTGTGTGTAGCCGGCAACGCAGACGGTCTGCTGGATGTTGTCTTGAGTGACGGCGAGGTCGATCGCGCCGGGAGTGCACGCAGGATCGGGAAGACCGTTCACCGATACGCAGGCGGACGAGGGGAGGGTCGGTGCCGGTGAAGGCGAAGCAGCGGCGGCAATTGTCGGCGTCGCGGCCGCGAATGGCGATGTGGTCGATGGACCGGGCTGTGCGACGTCACAGGCGGTGACCGCGAGCGCTGCCGCAGCTAGCACGAAAGCCGCTAGGTAGAGGAATCTCGTCATCGGCTGTCTCGTCGGGCGCTATGGAGGAAGAGATGTTCAGGCCGGAGGGATTATAGCACGGTCGTCCGGGGCGAAGGGGGGTTCGCGCTGCGAAGCAAGGCCGCGCGCCGAAGGGGCTGACGACGGGAGTACCGCAGCCGCGCGACGTTGACAGCAATGGCAACGCATGGTTCAATAGGACGCGATGAGGCGTGACTGCCTCGTTTCTTCGCCCGGCGACCGCAGGCCGACGCGCTCTGCCGCGCAAGGTGCCGAGGTAGCTCAGTTGGTAGAGCACATCACTGAAAATGATGGTGTCGGCGGTTCAATTCCGCCCCTCGGCACCAACTCCCTCCCCGAAGCCGAACGCTTCTAGCAGCGATCGTCCAAGACGTGCGACCCGCGTCAATAGAGCGGCCCATATCGCTCGGGGTGCGCCAGCTTTCGTTTGAGCTATCGCCGTTCTGCTTTATGATAGAATCGATGGAAAGGCCCTTGCGATTCCCGAGGGCAGGGGTCCGTCGAATCTTTCACTTAAGGAGGCGATCAGATGGAACTGAAGGGCTCGCGAACGGAACGGAACCTGCTCACCGCATTCGCCGGCGAGTCGCAGGCCCGGAACCGCTACACATACTTCTCGAGCCAGGCGAAGAAAGAGGGCTTCGAGCAGATATGGGCAATCTTCCTCGAGACGGCGGACAATGAGAGGGAGCACGCCAAGCAGTTCTTCAAATGTCTGGAGGGCGGCGAGGTCAAGATCGAGTGGCCGTTTCCCGCCGGCGTCATCGGCGACACCGCGGCGAACCTGGCGGCGGCAGCGGCCGGTGAGCGCTACGAGCACTCCGAGATGTACCCCCAGTTCGCCAAGGAGGCGCAGGAGGAGGGCTTCGCCGAGGTGTCGAAGACCTTTCGCGCCATCAGCGTCGCCGAGCGGCAGCACGAGAAGCGATACAACGAGCTGCTGGCCAACGTCCGCGAAGGCAAGGTGTTCAAGAAGGACGGGATGGTGAAGTGGAAGTGCCGGAACTGCGGCTACGTCCATACCGGCGCCGAGCCGCCTGACCTCTGTCCCGCCTGCAAGCACGTGCAGGCCCACTTCGAGCTGCTCGCGGAGAACTGGTAGTACCATGCCTGTCGTTCTCTACGAGAAGCGCGGCCAGACGGTGATCATCACCCTCAACCGGCCGGACGCGATGAACGCGATCAACGACGACGTGCGTCGCGAGTTCAAGACGGCGATGCTGAGGTTTCGCGATGACGACGCGGCGCGGACTGCGATCGTCACCGGCGCCGGCGACAAGGCGTTCTCCGCGGGCGCCGACCTCAAGGAGATGAGCGCACGGCACGCCGCCGGAGCCGCCGCGATGGACTGGAACCTGACGCCGGCCGTGTTGATGCGCCAAATGGAGCTGTGGAAGCCGGTCATCGGGGCGATCAACGGCTTCTGCCTGGCCGGCGGCCTGGAGATCGCCCTCGCCTGCGACATCCGAATCGGCTCCGAAAACTCCTCCTTCGCCCTCACGGAGGTCACGCGCGGCATCATACCTGGAAATGGAGGGACGCAGCTCTTGTCGCGGGTGGTGCCACTGGGCATGGCTCTCCAGATGATGTTTACCGGTGAGAGGATCAGCGCCGAGGAGGCTTGCCGCATCGGGTTGGTGAATCGCGTCGTGCCGCAAGCGGAGCTAATGGCGGCCGCGGAGCAACTCGCTGAGCGGATCAACGAGAGCGCGCCGGTGTCGGTGAGGCTGGTGAAGGAGTTGGCTCTCAAGGGACTGGACCTGCCGCTGATGGACGGCTTGCGCCTGGAGTCGATGTTCTACGACTTCGTTCACGGGACGGAGGACGCGAAGGAGGGCCCTCTCGCCTTCGCCGAGAAGCGAAAGGCGGAGTACAAGGGACGATAGCGGTCGCGCGCGCCCCTGGCCGGTGCGCTTGTCGAGTCGTTCGCCATTGGCTATAATGATTCAGCTTCGCGGCGTGGTCGGCGCGCCTATCGCTGACTCGTCGGAGCTGGGGGCGGAAGTAGCTCAGCGGTAGAGCACCTCCTTGCCAAGGAGGGGGTCGCGGGTTCGAATCCCGTCTTCCGCTCCAAAGCCGAAGTGGCGGAATAGGTAGACGCGACAGTCTCAAAAACTGTTGAGGGGCAACCCTCGTGCCGGTTCGATCCCGGCCTTCGGCACCACCTTGTGAAATCGCGCCAGAGGCGGGAATTGTCCGCCTCGCTTAGTGTCGGGGCGAGAGTTCTGGGGTCGATGCCGAGTGGTGTAATGGTAGCACCAGGGACTTTGGATCCCTTAGTCCAGGTTCGAGCCCTGGCTCGGCAGCCATGAATAAGAAGCGGAGCGCCGCTCCGTTCTTGCGTGCGCTCCCCGATAGCTCAATCGGTAGAGCGGGCGGCTGTTAACCGCTAGGTTGTAGGTTCGAGTCCTACTCGGGGAGCCAGTTTGGTGGCTCAGAGCGTGAACAGCTCTGGGCCACCGCCACTATTGCAGGCATCGGGCGCTGGAAGGGAAACCAACCGAGGCATGAGGAGGGGGCCGGAACAAGCCCAGCCCCCTCTCAACAACGCCCGCGAGGCCCTCCACTACAATCCCTGCTTGCTGTCCGCTGCGCTCCCGGGCGTTGGCTTCGCGCACGGAGAGGATGTCGGCCCACCTCCACCCGTATTACTCCTTTGCATTTAAGGATACGGGCTGCGGCGATGAAAGTCATTTCGAAAGTGCTACAGGGATGTAACAGCCGGCCCCGGTCGAGGCGGCGCCCTCCCTGCACGACAGGTACAGCGCACAGACGTGGAGTGTCTTATACTAGGACGGCGGAAATGCTTCGAGATAGCGGGTAATGGCAACACAAAACGGCGTCTTGCTCGACGTCCAGGGCATAACCCGAAGCTTCGAAGGCCTGAAGGCGGTCAACAACTGCTCACTTCAGGTCGTGCGGGGCACGATTACCGGCCTCATCGGTCCGAACGGCGCCGGTAAGACGACGTTATTCAACCTGGTCACTGGTTTCCTCAAGCCCACCGCCGGCAGGATCCTCTTCGCAGGCAGCCGCATCGACGGCCTCCCGCCGCACAAGATCTTCGCGAAAGGGATCGTGCGCACGTTCCAGATCCCGCGGGAGCTAAAGCTGATGACGGTGATGGAGAACCTCATGCTCGTGCCGGCGAAGCAGGCTGGCGAGAGGCTCTGGAGCCAGTGGCTCCTGCCCTTCCGCATCGCTCGCCAGGAGCGGGAGATTCGCGACAAGGCGCTGGCAGTGCTGGAGCTCGTGAATCTCTGGCACCTGCGGAACGAGTACGCGTCCAACCTGTCGTCCGGCCAAAAGAAGCTGCTGGAGCTCGCCCGAACTCTGATGTGCGATCCGCAGATGATCCTCCTCGACGAGCCCGGCGCCGGGGTGAACCCGACCCTGATGAAGAGCCTGGTCCTGCTCGTCGAGCGTCTCCGCGACGAAGATGGGATCACCTTCTTCCTCGTCGAGCATGACATGGACCTGGTGGCGCGCCTCTGCAACCCGGTTGTCGTGATGAGCAGCGGTGAGAAGATCGCGGAAGGCACACCCGAAGAGGTGGTGCGGGATGAGAGGGTGCTGGAGGCATATCTGGGAGGGCAGTACCGTTGACCGTGCTCGAGGCGGACGGGGTAGTGAGCGGCTATGGCGAGGTGGACATCCTCCACGGCGTCTCTGTGAGAGTCGACGAGGGAGAGATCGTCGCCGTAATTGGGCCCAACGGCGCCGGCAAGTCCACCCTGCTCAAGACCGTCTTCGGGCTGCTCAAGACAAAGAAAGGCAAGCTCCTCCTGAACGGCGACGATGCGACGAACCTGGCGCCCGAAACAATGGTGCGAAAAGGAGTCTGCTACGTGCCTCAGGCCGACAACGTGTTCCCTTCGCTCACCATCCAAGAGAACCTCGAGATGGGGGCGTTCATTCGCAAGGACGGCTTCAAACGCAGCTTGCAGGACGTGTATGAGCTATTCCCGGCTCTGTCGGAGAGGCCTCACCTTAGGGCGGGCAAACTCTCCGGCGGCCAGCGCCAGATGCTTGCGCTTGCCCGGGCGCTGATGCTGGATCCTCAGGTCTTGCTCCTCGACGAGCCGACGGCCAGCCTGTCGCCGCGCATGGTCGGCGAGATCCTGGCCAAGATCCGCGATATCAACCAAAAAGGCGTCGCGATTCTGATCGTCGAGCAGAACGCGCGCGAGGCCCTGAACCTATGTCATCGGGGATACGTCCTCGTCATGGGGAGGAACGCGCTGGAAGACACCGGCCAAAATCTGCTCGCGAGCGAGGACGTAGGTAGACTCTACCTGGGAGGATAGCCTCTTAGATGGCTGAACTGGTTGTAGTAGGCCTCATCGTCGGCAGCATCATTGCCCTGGGGTCGATCGGCCTCACCCTCGTCTACGGGATTCTGAAGTTCGCCAACTTCGCCCACGGCGACCTGATGACGGCCGGCGCCTATATCGCCTTCCTTACGTTCGCCGGCGGCGGGCACATCGGGCCGCTCTCCTTCGGCTTCGGGATGATTCCGGCGATCCTGGCGGCGATGGTTGTGGTGGGAGCCATGTCGGTGGTGATTGACAGGCTCGTCTACCGCAGACTGCGGCGACGAAACGCCAACCGGGTAATCCTGGCGATGGCGTCGTTGGGGATGGCGATAGTCGTGCGCAGCCTCGTGTACCTGTATTGGGGCCCTGACCAGCGATTCTACGTCAACGGCATCCAGAAGGCGCTGCAACTGCCGTATGGAATCACGCTGAAACCCGACCAGATCTTCATCGGCTGCACGGCGATTGTCGCGGTGGCACTTGTCTACCTGCTCCTGTACCGCACGAAGCTGGGTAAGGCCATGCGTGCGACCGCCGACAATATGGAGTTGGCCAGAGTGGCCGGAATCGACACAGAGCGCGTGGTCATGTGGACATGGGCTATCGGCGGCGGCCTTGCCGGCCTTGCCGGCGTGCTCCTGGGCATCCAGTCTCACTTGATACCAGAGATGGGGTTCGACTTTGTCTTGCCTTTGTTCGCCGCCACGATACTAGGAGGCGTCGGCAGCCCGCAAGGGGCGCTGCTGGGAGCGCTTATCGTCGGCGTTTCGCAGGAAGTCTCAACGGAGTGGATATCGCCGGCCTACAAGCCTACTGTGGCGTTCATGCTCTTGTTCGCGATCCTGCTGATAAGGCCGCGCGGTCTCTTTGGGGTGAAGCCCTGATGATTCAAGACCTGCTCAACCCGCCCTATCTGGCCGGCTTTCTGACGCTTGTCGGAATCTACGCCGTTCTAGCGATCGGCCTCAATGTCCACTGGGGCTATACCGGCATCTTCAACTTCGGTGTCGCCGGCTTCTTCGCCGTTGGCGCTTATACGTCCGCCATTCTGATCAAGGAGCCGGCGTCAGGCGGCTACATCACCTACATCGGTGGCTTCCAGTTGCCCTTCTTCGTCGGTCTCTTGGGCGGAGGCCTGGCCTGCGCGGTCATCGCCTTCATCATCGGCATCCCGACGCTGCGATTGCGGGAGGACTACCTCGCGATCGCGTCGATTGGGGTCGCCGAATCACTGCGACGCGTCTTCGTAAACGAGGGATGGCTGGTCAACGGCACCCGCGGCATGATCGGGATCCCGCAGCCGCTGCGCGGCATCGTCGATATCGCCGACTACCGCTATGTCTACCTCGGTATCGTGGCGCTCGTCCTTGTGCTCGTCTACGTCGCCGTCGAGCGCAGCGTTCGCTCTCCCTGGGGACGTGTCCTGCGGGCAATCCGCGAGGATGAGACGACGGCGGCGGCGAGCGGCAAGGACATATTCGCCTTCAAGATGCAGGCCTTCGTGTTCGGGGCGTTCATAATGGGCGTCGGTGGGGGCCTGTACGCCAGCTACGTTCGGGCGATTACTCCCGACACCTTCGTCCCGATGTTCGGGACGTTTCTCATTTGGGTGATGCTCATCGTCGGCGGCGCCGGCAACAACAAAGGCGCGATCTTGGGTGCTCTGGTGGTCTGGCTGATCTGGGACCGCACCGGCGCCCTTGTCAGCAATGCGCAGGACCCGCGCATATTCTACGTCCGCAACCTGCTCATCGGTGTGCTCGTAGTGGGGGCGCTTCTCCTCCGGCCGAAGGGAATCTGGGGTGAGGAGAAACGTGTGTCCGCGTACGGCGGCAGGGAGCTGGAGGGGAGGCGGGCGGCGCAGCCGGAGCCGGAAGAGTCGTCGGCGCCGGTCATTCCCACCGCTGGCGACGGCCAGACCGGCGACGACGCCTAGCGGCTCCAATCCGCAGATAAGGGACACGGCCCGAGCGATAGCTCGGGCCGTGTCTGCGCAACTGCGATATGAGTGGTTAGCCCACGGTGACAGGCACCGTGCGGACAGTCACAATCTGGCCGCCCTTGTACTGCCAGATCTGGATGAAGCCGGAGGGAACGTCTCCATTGGCGTCCCAACCGGAGAACCCGGACGCACCCTGGTAGTTTATCGCCTTGCCCTGGTGGATGAGGTCCATGGCTTGCTTGATGCCGTCGGCACCAGAGACTACCTTCGTGCCAGCCGGATCGTTGAGGGTGCGCATCGCGTCGCGGATCTTGGTCGGGTCGGTGGACTGCGCTTTCTCAGCGCCGAGAGCGACCATGATCACCGCGTCGTAGGACTCCGCGATGTAGGGCAGGTGCGGCAGCGCCCCATACTTCGACTCAAACTCGGTCTGCCAGGCCGCGGGTATCTCAGCCGCCGCCGACACGGTGCCTTCCATCCCCTCCAAGTTCGCCGCTCCAACAGCATTGATGATGTCCGTCGACTGCGTGCCGTCGCAGAAGAGGAACGTCTTGACCAGGTTGTTCTCGATTGCCTCTTTGAGGTAGACGGTGGCGCTCTGCGGGTAGCTGAGAGCCGCCATGGCGTCTGGCTTATCGGCGGCCACCTTCTGCAGCTCTGCCAGGTAGGAAGCCTGCTCCTGCTCGTGCGGAACCTGTGCTGTTACCGTGCCGCCCAACGCCTCGAACGACTTAGCGAAGTTCTCGGAGAGGCCCTGCCCGTACGCGTTGTTGACGTACAGGGTGGCGACCTTCTTGTAGCCGAGGTCGTTCGCAAGCTGTCCGAGGACCAACCCCTGCGCGGCGTCGGAGAGGGTCGTGCGGAATAGGAAGTCGTTGTCCTGAACCGACGTCAGAGCAGGCGACGTGGAAGCCGGAGAGATCTGGATGACCTTGTCCGGGACCGTTACCGCCTCGGCCACGGCCAGAGTGACACCGCTGGAAAGCGAGCCGATGATCGCCGACACGCCGTCACTCTCAACCAGTTGCTTCGCCGCGGTGACCGCTTGCGTGGGGTCAGTCTGCGAGTCCATCGATTTGAGAACGACGTTCTGGCTCAGTACGCCGCCGGCGGCGTTTATGTCCGACGCGGCGAGGTTGGCGCCGTTCATCATATTCGGGCCGAACTCAGCGAGGTCGCCCGTGAAGTCGAAAAGGATGCCCATCTTCAGAGCGTCCTTCGCCGTAGCGGTTGTCCCGGTAGCCGCTGATGTCGCGGCGGTTGTCCCGGAAGACGGTGATGCCGCGGCGGCTGTCTTGGGTGTCGGCGTTTCCGTGTTCGACCCGCCTCCTCCGCATGCTAAGGCGAGCAGGGATATGATTCCGACGACCGTTAGTAGGGCGAGCCAGAACCGGGCTCCCCCGCCCCAAGTGATCCTCTCCCTATTGCTCATGTTCTTGACCTCCTTCCGGTCATCCGTTTGAGATACAAACGCTTAAGCTAGCAACCGCCTGACGGATACCCCGGAAAACCATCGGCGGCGTCAGATCAAGCGGATTCTATGCTCGCCGTTTCCTTTAGGTCAAGTTCCACGTAGATCTGGTTATTCGTCGCGCACGCGGCGGCGAGGGCTGGGTTCGGGGTGGACCGGCCCAGTGGCTCGGAGGGTAGACGCCTCAGGGTGACCTGCGTTGTTTTGAGGGATTGGCGGCTAGAGGGAGAGCGTCCGACGTCGAGCACCGAGCCGACGTCGACGCCCGCCATCAGTTCATTGGGCTGGAGGGCGCGCTCGGCGGAGCAGACACGGCGCGCGTTGATCCTAGCCTCTCCCGCCGGTCATTTGCTCTTTGTCCAACTGTCGTTCAGCCACAGGACTGCCAGGAGCAGCCCATCGTTCAGCCGAGATGGGAGGTCGACTTGGGGACGCCACTCGTCGCGGATGACCTCGTCTACCGCCTGCATGTGAAGCTCCACGATCTGTCGCGCGCTCAGGCGATCGTTTCCCGCCACCCGACAAAGATCGATCACCTCAATGCCGGGCAGGCCACCGCTGCACATTCTGACAGCGCGGTACAGCTGGGCGAATGCCGCCACCAACTGGCGACGCGCACTCGCCGGTTGCCCGCCGTCAAGGCCTGCGGAATCGGCGGGCACGCTCTGGAGAAGCCGTTTTCCCGCCTCGGTCAGCCCCTTCAGTTCCTCTTCCCGCTCGGTCTGAGCGAGGAGAGCTCGCCGGCGCGCATCGGCCCGTTTCACCTCCAGGAACGTCCTGACGGCGGTGGGCAACACAGTGAGGACAGCGTCCTTGGACAGGTACTCGTCGGCGCCAAGCCTGATGGCGTCGGTGGCAATCTGATCGTCGCCGGCCCCCGTCAGCACTATCGCCGGCACATCGGGGTCGATCTTCCGCAATCGGTCCAGGGCCGCCAGACCACTGGAGCCTGGGAGCCGGTAGTCGAGTAGTACCAGGTCCCACTCCGCTTTCCTGAAGATGCGCAGACCTTCCTCAGCGGTTCGTGCTGTCTCCACGGCCGCCACTCCGGAATCCCCCAGCACGCGCTTCACGATGTCGGCATCGGCCGGGTTGTCCTCGATGAACAGCACCCGAGGAAGCTCGTTGTCCTCCTTCGCGGGAACAGCCGGGATATCGGTTGCTTGCATGGCATTTCTCCCTCCTCATGCGGCCAGTGCTTGATTTCGCCTGGTCCGCTGAGAGCCGTTTCTCACGCCTCTCCATGGCGTTTCTGCCGATGGGCCATCACGCCTTCTACGCAGCCTTTGGCGGTAGCTTGGCGATGACGATCCAGTATTCGCCGATGATCTCCGTAGCACGCACGAACTTGGCGAAGTCCACGGGTTTCGTGATGTAGGTGTTCGCGCCCAGTCTATAGCTCCGCTGTATGTCTTCCTGACGCTCCGAGACAGTCAGCATGATGACCGGAATAGTTGAGCGCTCATCGCTGGCCCTGATCCTTTCGAGCACTTCCAGCCCGTTGAGCTTGGGAAGGTTCAGGTCCAGCAGGACCAGGTCCGGCTGAGGTGCGTCGACTCTGATGCCATAGTCTCCCGTATGAAGGAGGAGATCCAGGGCCTGTTGCCCATCACGCACCACGTGCACCTTGTTGGCCATGCGCACCTTGCGGAACGCTCTAAGCGTGATCTCCACGTCATCCGGGTTATCCTCCACAAGGAGAATCTCTGCGGGTTTGAGGCCTTGATCTCCCATGACGAACTCGTTTCTTATGCCGCTTTCCCTTCGACGGAGGCGATTGGCTCTGTCGCCAAAGGAAGCGTGAACAGGAACGTCGCGCCGGCGCCGAGCTCCGACTCCACCCAGATCCTGCCGCCAAAGATATCCACCACCCGCTTAACGACCGCCAGGCCCGCGCCCGTCCCCTCGTAGTCTTCTCGACAGTGCAGACGCTGGAAGATGCCGAAGATGCGCTCGTGATACTGCGGATCGATGCCGATCCCGTTGTCCTGGACATAGAAGGTGGCCCTACCGCCCTCTATACTCCTGACGCCGATCTTGACGTGGGGTCGTTTGCTTTCGTTGAACTTGATGGCGTTTCCGATCAAGTTGACGAATACCTGCCTGATGCGGGTCGACTCCGCGAGGACGTCCGGCAGCCCCTTCTCGACCTCCATAGTCGCGCCTTTGGCATCCAGCGTAAGCTGTATCTCCGCGACTATCTCTCCAACCAGCCCACCGACATCGATCCGCTTCGGAGGGCCGGGCTGCCGAAAGGCCCGCGACAGCGTCAGCAGATCGTCGATCAGGTTCTTCATGCGTATGCTCGCATTGGCCAGCTTTGTCAGATAGTCTCGCCCCTGGTCGTCGAGCTGGTCGGCGCAGTCCTCCAGCGCGAACTTGCTGAACGCTTCGATGGCGCGCAGGGGCTCCTTCAGGTCATGGGAGACGCTGTAGGTGACGGCATCGAGCTCAGCGACCTCTGGTGTTAGGGCTTCGGTTAGCTCTCGCTCCCGAGCCGCCTGTGCAACCAGCGATTCCTCCATCTGCTTGCGCACGGCGTTGTCGTGACGCAGTTGCTCGTTTGCTCTTCTTAGGGCGAGGGTGCGTTCCCTGACCAACTCGTCAAGCTGGTCGCGGTGTCTCCTTAGCTCCTCCTGCAGGTGCCCACGCATGGTCATGTCCTCGATGGCGAGGAGAATGAGCTCTGGTCCGCCGTTTAGCTGACGGAGTCGGGAGGCATTGAGGAGCATGGTCCTACGCCCGATGCCTGGGAAATCGTGTTCAACTTCGAAGTCTTGAACCTGGCTGCTCTGAGGAAGGACTTGCTCTAGAAGCATCCGCAGTTCGGGGATGTCCCACTGGTGGTCGCCCAACTCGTAGAGCGGGCGATCCTCGGTCTCCTCCGGCGAAACCTGAAATGTCTGGTAGAAGGAGGAGTTGACTGACCTTACGCGCAGCTGCCCGTCGAGGACCAGAAGGGGCTCCCGCACCGTCTCTACGATAGCTTGAGCAAAAGTCTCCATCTCTTGCCTTACTTCCCTTTCGGTGCCTTGTGGCCATGAAGCCCAATCCGTCCCATGACGAGCCTCTTTCGACAACGGGTGTTCCGTGAATACTATGGCAGGCCACCGCTTGTCGGGATAGTGGATAACTCACGCTATGCGATTTCGACAGTCCCGAGATCGTTTCCCCAGAGTACCTACGCCAGTTGCATGATATGAACCCGGGGCAGCCAGGTTCGTGGCTCGGAGCGCAAACGACTCCGGACCGCCGCCGTTGTTGTGGGGGGTTCGAGGCTAGAAGAAGAGGGTCCTGTCGCTCTCGACGGTCCAGTTTACGAGGTCGAGCATGGTGCCGATGTCGACGCCCGCCACCACCTCTTCGGGCTGGAGGCCGCGCTCGGCGGAGCAGACACGGCAGGCCTTGATAGTGAGGCCTTCGAGGATGGCCGCTCGCAGAAGCTCCTCGCAGTTGGGCATCCCGGCCTCGCCGACCGGCATCGCCGGCGGCTCCTGGCCCTTCTTCGCCGCAAAGACGGCGTCCTCCAGCAAGAACAGGTTTGCGTTGTGTCCTTCGTGCAGGGCGACCAGCAGGAACCGGAGCGCCGTATACAGGCGCTGCTTGCCGTAGGGCGCCTCGCCGACCACGACCGTAATAGTTGCCATCGATTCCACCTCCTTGGGGCTAGGCTCGTAGCTCGCCGCCGACATCATAGCATTTGGGCGCCTTCTACCAGGGCGTATCACGGCAGCAAACTCCCACCGCTCAAACTCTGGTTGAGTTCAGGGCACGCTGTCGAGGTAGGTCAGACGAGGGGCGCCGCTTCCGTGGGCGAGCCCGCCTCCGCCGGATTGGGGGAGGTGGGCGCTGGTTCCGCCGAGAGTGCCGGCGGAGCAACCGACAGGATCGGGGCAGCGGTTTGCGGAGGGGGAGGAGGTGGAGCGGGTGGGGCAGCGGCAACCGGTGGGACCGGCGAAGCAGTCGCCGCTGCTGGCTGCATGGCTTGGAGACGGTCGCGGCCGCAGTAGGGACACACCACCCAACTCAAGCTGATCGGGTGGCCGCAGCCGGCGCACGCCTCGCGGAGCCTCGTGCGGCAGTGGGGGCAGAAGAAGAAGTCCGCCTGGGCCTGGCGCTGACAGGAGGGGCAGACGCCTCGCTCACCCATCTCATGGAGGACGGCCTCTGTCTCCAAGTTCCGAACGTAGGCTTCGGCCAGGGTCTCGCGCGGGCGCAGAATAAGGTAAAGAACGAGCCCCGGTAGGTTGAAGACCAGGACCAGCAGCACAGCGACGGCCTGGGACACAGTGTCGGTGCCGCGGTCTCGAATGTCGCGGTAGGTCCAGATGACGGCGCCGAGCCAGAGGATCGCCCAATAGGAAGCGGCCAGGGCCACAGCAAGGCGGATTGCGCTATCCCCAGCCATTGAACGGTTCAACTGCCAGCATTGCAGTTCTCCCTTGCAGCCACGCCTCGCCGGTTCTTCGTCGGCGAAGATTCAGCCGGCTTCGCCAATTGTCACGATTATAACACCACGCCGGACTGTTGTCATTGCTAGCCGGGCCCGCCGTTGAAGCACCCCGGTGCCGATGCTAGAATGGGTTCGCTGCCCTGAACCAGTCGCCCACCGGAAGAACCCTAATCCTCCAGACGGGACGCAACCCTGCCTATGGACATTCTCGAGGGACTCAATCCGCCGCAGCGTGAGGCCGTTCAGACGACGGAAGGCCCGCTGCTGATCCTCGCGGGGCCCGGCAGCGGCAAGACGCGCGTGATCGCCCACCGCATCGCCCATCTTGTCGCCGTCCGAGGCGTCAGCCCGTATCGCGTGCTCGCGGTCACGTTCACGAATAGGGCGGCCCGCGAGATGAGGGACCGCGTCTACGGACTAATCGGCGAACAGACGCGCGCCCTCACGCTTGGTACCTTCCACGCCGTCTGCGTTCGCATCCTCCGCGTCGATGGCGAGCAGATCGGCATCGGGCATGGCTTTGCCATCTACGACGAAGCGGACCAGCTTGCCATTATGCGCCGCACCTTGACGGACCTTGGGATCGACCCGAAACGGTTCCAGCCGCGGTCGCTTCTGGGTGTGGTATCGAAGGCGAAGAGCGAGCGGGCGACCCCCGAAGGCTATACGCAGTCTGTCAGCAGCTACTTCGAGGAAGTGGTCGCCCGCGCCTACGAGCGTTATCAGGCGCTGCTTACGGAGAACAACGCCCTCGACTTCGACGACCTCTTGCTGAAGACGGTGCTCCTCTTCCGCGAGCGAGAGGACGTGCT
>JBEKDP010000016.1:0-14348 GCA_050014295.1 Dehalococcoidia bacterium
CTGATGCCGACGCGGTGCCGCACGAACTGGTGGCTGAAGGCGCGACTGACGCCGGAGATGGCGAACTCGAACCAGACCTGCTCCAGCGGCGAGGCATGTCCGGTCTCCAGCCGCTTCTCGATGAACTCCAGCATCGTCTGCCGCGTGATCCGCTCCTCGTCGATGCGAGCGACGATCTCCGCCGGCGTGAGGGCGGAGTACGCCGTGCGGAAGGCAACGTAGAGCGAGCGTATCGGGTCGTGGCTGTGGTCGAGAAGCTTTACGTCGATGGGCAATTGAAGGCCTCGCTTGAGGAGATACCACTCGTACTGCGATCATTTTAGCGCGGCGCAGGGCGTCGGGCTAGCGGCCGTCTGGCGGCGGCTGTTCGAGGAATCGAGGCGCCGGGGAGCTAGACAGGCCAGCGGTTCAGGGTGGTCACCTTGATGTCGCCCACCGTGTCGAGGACTTCGACCTGCGTGCGCCGGCGGCGGCGCTGGAACAGGAGGTCGACGTGCCCCTGGCCGACGTGCAGGCCCTTGAGCTGGACGCTCTCCAGCCAGTAAGGGAGCTGCGGCCTGACGATCCTGAGCTCCTTGTTCTCCGCATCGGGGAGGAGTCCGAGCATCGCCTGCACCAGCATGGCGAAGGAGCCAGCCGCCCACGCCTGGGGCCGGCAGGCGACTGGATAGGGCACCGGCGAATGCTGGGGCGTGCGCGCCTCGCCGCCGAAGAGCTCGGGCATGCGGTAGTAGGGGAACATGCAGGCGGCATCGAATAGGGCGGTGAGTACCTCGTTCAGCTCCTCTTCGGCGCCGTACTTCTTGAAGCCCATGGCGCAGATGGCGTTGTCGTGGGGCCAGACGGTGCCGAGGTGATAGCCGATGGGGTTGAAGCGCGGCGACGTGCTGGCGAGCGTGCGGATCCCCCAGCCGGTGAACATGTCCTCCGACATCAGGCGCTCGACGACGAAGGGGGCGCGTTCCTTGGGCACGATTCCCGTCCACAGGCCGTGGCCGGGGTTGGACGAAACGGTGGCGGCGGGTTTGTCGTCGCCATCAAGGGCGAGGGCGTAGAACTGCTCATCGGGGAGCCAGAAGTCGTCGTTGAAGCGGTTGTAGAGGGTTTGTGCCTGCCGTCGCAACGTCGTCGCCTGCGCGGTGTCGCCGAGGGCATCGAGGATCTTCGCCATGGCGCGCTTGGCGGCGTAGACGTAGCCCTGAACCTCGACCAGGGCGATCGGCGGGCGGACCAACGTGCCGTCGGCGTGGATGATGCTGTCGCCGGAGTCTTTCCAGCCCTGGTTCACGAGTCCGCTCTCGGAGTGCTTCTCGTACTTAACATAACCGTCGCCGTGCATGTCGCCATAGGTGGAGAGCCAGCTCAGGGCGGCAAGCAGCGCCGGCTTCAGCTCCTCCATGAGGGCGAGGTCGGCGGTCCAAGCGTAGTACTCGCCGGCCAGCATGAGGAACAGAGGCGTCGAGTCGACGCTGCCATAGTAGCTGGAGAAGGGGACCTCGCCGGCGAGCGACATCTCGCCGCGACGCACCTCGTGGACTATCTTGCCCGGCTCTTCGTCTCGGGCGGGCGCGAGCTTCTGTCCCTGCCAGGAGGCGAGCATCTTGAGGCACTGCTTGGCAATCTGCGGCCGGAAGGCGAGCGTCTGCAGGGAGGCGACGGCAGTATCGCGGCCGAAGAGGGTGTCGAACCAGGGCGTGCCGGCGGCCAAGAACCGCTGCGAGTGCTGGTCCCGGCTCCAGAGCATGCGCAAGTCAGAAAGAGAGCGGTCCAAAACTTTGTTGAAGAAGTCGTTGTCCGTAAAGACGCGGGTGCTGCTCTGGAACCAGCGCCGGTGGTGGGAGGCGACCTCCTCGAAGTGGCTACGCGTGCTCTCCTTGCAGTCCTGGCCATTTAGGCTGATGAGGAGACGTACCGTCGCGCTCTCCCGGTGGGACAGCTTGACCCGAAACGTCACGCGGCGAGCGCTGACAGCCGTCGGTGGACGCGAGAACTGGATGCAGGTCTGACGATGGGCGCCGTCCAGCCCCTCGTATGCGTAGATCAGGGAATCGTCATCGACCTTTGGCGGGTGAGAGTGGCCGCGGTGAGCCCGGGAGAGGCCGCGCACCTCGAAGATGTCGACGAAGTCGGCATCGAAGTGATAGCAGAGGTCGAGCGTGGCGGGGAATATGTTGAAGTTGGTGACGTGCAGGGTCTCTTCCAGGACGTCGTCCAGCACCCGCTGCCGCCGCATCTCGATACTGTCGCGAGGCAGAGTGCGCCCCTCGACGCTCTCCATGCGCGGGTTGGTGAGGACCTGCTCCTCGCTAAAGCCGAGCTCGGCCGTGGAGAGAAGGGGAATCGGCGGGATGTGCGAGAGGCTGAAGTCGTAGGTGGAAAGGTGGCGGGTGTCGGCGTGATAGAGGCCCAGTCCTCGCCGGTTGCCGGCAGGGACGTTGCCGTTGTTGTCAGTGAGAAGGAAGAGGTCCTTTTCCCGAATGACGAGCGCATCCCGGATATCCTCAATAGCAACAGGAACGTTTTCTGGAAGCTTAGCCCGCGCCGCCCTGCTCTCGCCTTGGCGGCTGGAGGAGGTCTTAGTTGTCACCGATGGTGCCTGCCCACGAACCTCAAAGCTTATCGGGAGCGCTGCCTATGCCGAGGGGATTGAGATCTCCCGCTTGTGGATTGTGTCTCGACTCCTTGTAAGAGGCAAGGGCCCGGTCGTCACCAGGCCGTTGATGACATCATGCACGGGCGCGAACCAGCGCACCAGGTCCTCCGCCGCCAGGCGATGGTAGGGCGATGGAACGCTGCCCTTGAGCCGTACAGTGCCCCGATCGAACTTGACCTCGATCAGGCGCGTGTCCAGCGACAGGAATTCGTGCAAGGCGCGTCTGATCTCCCCCTCCAACTCGCGAGGGTGCTCTCGCCCTTTTACCTTGACGTGATTGACGACGTTGACCACGCCGTTGACGAGGCGCGCAGCCTTATCGGCGCTTTGCCTGGCGGCCCATGATCCGACTTCTCCCTCAAGGCTCAGGACGCCGTGGCGGCAGGTAGCGGAAATTCCGGCCGGCTCCGAGAGGGCGCGCAGGCGTTCGCGGGCGGCCTTGGCGATGGCGTTGTCGCTGCGGGCTACCTGCGGGGCGACGCGCAGCCGGTTGATGACCGCAGCGGCCCCGACGAGGGACGTAGCGATCTCGGTGGCGCGGCGCTTGTCACGTAAAGAGCCCACGTTGCCATCGATGTAGAGAAGGCCGTTGAGAATGCTTGCCCGAAGGTGGTCGATCTCCAGGGCGCCGGCCAGCGCGCCTTCGATGTCCTTTTCACTGGGAGTCGCCACCTTGCGACCTGTCATCGTCCCCTCATTCTCTCCTTGCGAAGGGGTGCGCCGGGCTAAGCCACGGCCGCTTCCTGGTCGGCCGTCTCCAACGTCAACGGTGAAGCGGACGTCAATGCGGTGAGCGTCGGTCTTGTCGCTGCCCGGCGCAGGATCTGCTTATAGACGCGGAGATAGTCGTCGGCCATGCTCTCCGGGCTGAAGTTCTGCTCCACATGCCGGCGGCAACGTGCGTGGTCGATCCTGTCCACCTTCAAGACAGCCTTCACCATCTCGTCCACGTCATTAACCAGGAAGCCGGTCTCGCCATCGACGATGACCTCACTCGCGGCGCCCCTTGGGAAAGCGACGACGGGCGTCCCGCAGGCCATGGCTTCCACCATCACCAAGCCGAAAGGCTCCTCCCAGTTGAGCGGCATCAGCAGGCAGTAGGCGCCGGCGAAGAGTTTCCTCTTCTGGCGGGCATCCGCCTCGCCGACGAAATGGACGTGCTTCCCGTCGATCAGCGGCTCCAGCATAGTGCTGAAGTACTCAGTGTCGATCGGGTTGTGGTCCACCTTGCCGGCAATCACGATCTCTCTGCCGAGGCGTCGAGCAACTTCCACCGCGAGATGAGGGGACTTGTCGGGCGAGACCCGGCTCAGAAAGAGGAGGTAGTCGTCCTTCTCCTCCTGGTAGGGGAAGCTCGCCACGTCGATGCCGTTGTAGACGACGCCGGCGTACTTGGGCCCGGTCACCTCCGGCATGTTCTGCTTCTCCGACCGGCTTATCGTGTTGTACCAGCCCTCGTAATGGTCCCAGATGAACTTGGTGTACGGCGTGATCAGACAGTGCATCGTCGTTAGCATCGGCGTGTCGACGAGATGACTCATCGCCATCACCGGCTCGCCGATGTGGTTGTGGACGATGTCGTAGGAAGCGGCGTCCTTCAAGGAGAAGCCCGCATGCATCAGGGCTAAGGGCTCAGGGTCCTCTAAGTCGAATGCCGTTCGTAAGCTCCGGGGGTAGATCGAGAGCAGCTCAGCGCTGGTGACGGAATCGCCGGACGCGCAGAGCGTCACGTCATGACCTCGTCGGACCAGCTCTTCGCACAGTACGCTGACAACGGCTTCGGTTCCGCCATACGCCGGCGGCGGCACAGTCTCCCAGAGCGGCGCCAATTGAAGGATTCTCATATTCTTGCTTCCTTGCTTTGATGAGATGTTATGTTGTTTACTCGGGCAACCCGCCCGAAGAAGGTAACAAAACCGAGGGTTCGGGACTGTAGAAATTGTTTCCGGGTTGTGGAGATTGCTTTTCTCCCACTATAACACCTGCCGGGGCCCGCGGCAAGACCGAACGTTGATGCTGTGTTGCCGTAGGCTTGAAGATTCTTCGGGCCCTGAGATCTGGCCGGCATGCCGTACCCCCTCCTAGGGTGCAGATTCCGAACCATCTCTGTCAGAATCGCTGGAACACCGTTCCTTGCCAGAGAATCACGGCGAGGGTGGCCGCCGAGATGAACGGTGCATACGGTATAGGATCCTTGCGGCCCTTGATTCCGAACACGAGCAGCAATACGGCCGCCGCTCCGCCGGCAAGCGCCGTCAGGATAAGCGCGGTCTCGGCGAGGGGCCAGCCCAGCAGCAGGCCGGAGAAGAGGGCGAGCTTCACGTCGCCCAGCCCCATGGCGCCGCGGGAGATGATGAGAGCGAGGAGCATGAGCCCCCCCGCCAAAGCGCCGCCGGCAATCGCCTCGGGGAAATCGGTTCCCGGCATGAGAGCGCCCACGAGCAGTGCGAACAAGATCGCCGGGTAGGTGATGAGGTTCAGGACGCGGAACGTCGCGAGGTCGGTCGCCGCGCAGGCGACGAGGACGGCGACGTAGACGGCAACGACCGCTGTCTGGGAGATGTCGTGGAAGCGGATGCCGGCGCCTACGATGAGGCCAACGGCAATTGCGGCGAACACCGGCAACCGCCAAGGCGTCTCCCCCGCTAGGAAGGCGGAGACTATGGGCAGTGGCTGCCCATTTGACGCCGGCTCGGGTGCCGGCTGACCTTCAGCGGCAGGCGTAGCCAGGTGCCGGCGTAGGCGCACCAAGACCTCTTCTTTCTGTGCCATGCACCTATAATATCGGCACTTTTCCTTACGGGCGGTTCAGGAAATCCCTTACAAGGCGGGCGGGAAACCCCTATTCATCACGATATACCAGCGGATGATGCCTTGGCAAAGCACCGACCTGACCGAATCTGATGCTCCTCCGGTCGGGAGTTTGCCAAGCTGCCATCGGTAGCTTCCAAGCCGCCGGCGGAGCGGCGTAGACGCGCCCAAGGCCAGGTTGTACACTGGCCATGTTGACGGCCCCAGTCGACGGGAGGGCAACCATGCGAGTCCCCGAGAATCTGCGCGAGCTGGTGGAGCTCTATCAAGAGGAGCAGCCGGACGCGCCCTGCATCCTCTGGCGCGATGAGGAGATCACCTATCGGCAGGTGAACGAGCGCGCGAACCGCGTGGCCAACGGGTTGAAGGCGATGGGGGTCAGGAAGGGGGATGTCGTCTCCGCCTACCTGCCCAACTGTCCCGACTATTTCTACGTCTGGTTCGGTATCGTAAAGCTGGGCGCTGTCTTCGGGCCGATCAATGCGTTGTTCAAGGGCGACGAGGTACGGCACGTCCTCAGCGATTCCGGCGCCGTTGCCGTCATTACCAGCGAGGCGCTGCTTGACACCGTGCGCGCCGCCTGCGGGAGCTGTCCCGCGCTCCGACACGTCATCTGCCTCGAGCGAGAAGCCGAAGGCGCCTCCGCCTACGCTGACTTGCTTCGGCACTCAAGCGATCTGGAGCCCGTCGACATCGCGCGCGACGACCTGGCGGCAATCGTCTATACGTCCGGCACCACCGGCAAGCCAAAAGGCGCTATGCTCTCCCACTGGAACTACGTCTGGGATACGATGGCGGCCACCGACGTCGTGCCCATGCCTCCGGGCGAGTCGCGCCTGGGACTGATCTTGCCCCTGTTCCACATGAACGCCCAGGTCACCAGTCTCACGCAGTTCCTGACGGGCGGCTCCGTCGCCGTTTGGGAGCGGTTCAGCCTGAGCGACTTCTGGGAGACCGTCGACCGCTACCAGCCCAAGACCTTCTCCGCGGTGCCGACCATGCTCTCGATACTTCTGGCGGCGCCGGTCAAGGAGGGGTTGGACCTGAGCTGCCTGGAGTTCGTCATCTGCGGTGCCGCGCCGCTGCCGCTCGAAGTAATGCAGCGGTTCGAGAAGGCCTTCGATCTCAGCATCCTCGAGGGATACGGCCTCACCGAGGGCACCTGCGTATCGTCGGTCAACCCCTACTGGGGCATTCGGAAGGCCGGCTCGATAGGGATGCCGCTGCGGGGGCAGCCGATGAGGATTGTTGACGACGACATGAACGAGCTGGCGCCGGGTCAGTACGGCGAGATCGTCGTCAAGGGGCCGAACGTCATGCAGGGGTACTACAACAACTCGCAGGCGACGGCGGAGACGATTGTCAACGGCTGGCTGCGCACCGGCGACATGGGCTATGTGGATGACGATGGCTACTTCTTCATCGTCGACCGCAAGAAGGACATGATCATCCGCGGCGGCGAGAACATCTACCCGCGCGAGATCGAGGAGGTGCTGTTCACGCACCCGCAGATCGCGGAGGCGACGGTGATCGCCAAGCCCGACCCCATTTGGGGCGAGGCGGTGCTCGCGATCGTCGTGCCGGCGGCCGGGTCTGCGCTCTCGGCGGAAGACGTGATTGCCTACTGCCAGGAGCGTCTCGCCGACTACAAAGTGCCGCGCGAGGTGCTCTTCCGTCAGGACCTGCCGAAGACGCTCACCGGCAAGGTGCAGAAGAAGCAGTTGCGGGAGGAGCTGTTTGGGCCGCCCGCCGGTGGCAATCGATAGCTGGGGTCGTAGTTCAGGGAGGGATTGATCATGCTGCGTGACGCCGGTCTGTTACTGCTGCGATTGGGTGTCGGCGGGACGATGATGGCCCACGGCTACCCGAAGCTCTTGGGCGGGCCCGATAAGCCGCCGCCGGAGAGGCTGACGAAGGCCTTGGGGCCGAACTTCGCCCAAGCGGTGGAGAGGGGAGGGCCGAGGAACTTCGCCGAGGGGCTCGACAAGATGGGCGTACCTCAACCGCTGGTCGGCGCCTATCTTTCCGGTCTCGCCGAGCTAGGGGGCGGCCTCGCCCTCGTTCTCGGCCTGAAGACGCGTCTCGCCGCGCTCGCCGTCGTATTCAACCTCGGCGTGGCGATCAAGACGGCTCATTGGAAGGCCGGATTCTATGGCCAGGGCGGCTTCGAGTTCCCGGCGTCGCTGGCCACCGGAGCGGCCGCGCTGTTCCTAACCGGCCCCGGCGCCTTCTCGCTGGACAGCCTGTGCTCCAAGTGTGGCTGCGGGAAGTGCTCCGACCAGGGCGAATGAGGGTCAGGCGTAGCGGCTACGGCGCTATGGCGGTGAACCTGACGTCGGGGTCCCCCTCGGCGGCGGCCGTCGTCAGATAGCCTTCGTAGCCCGTCACCTTCGCCACGTACGTCTCGAAGAACGCCGTAGCGTAGAAGTTCACGAGTTCGTGCGCCCGCTCCTGGTTGAGGTCGTCCGGCCCGCAGGCCCCCATCAACGGCACGCAGGGATCACTGTAGGCGGTGTGGCCGCCCTTGGGGAAGACGACGAGGAAGTGCGGTGTGCTCGCGCTAACGGAGTCGAAGAAGGTCTGGTCATACTTCACCGGGCACACGTTGTCCCTGTCGCCGCCCATGATCATCAGCGGTATATCGACCTCGCCCCGGGGCGCCGGCGCGGACTTGCCGGCCTCGGGGGCCAGCGCCAGCGCCGCCGCGAAGGGAGAGTCGGTTCCCTTTGCCGCGAACTCCAGCGTGTCGAGGCCGCCGAAGGAGTGGCCGCTCATCCCCACCCGCGTGCTGTCCAGCGCGTTGTAGAACATGGACGCCGGGTCGGCGTTTAGCTTCAGCATCGATTCCAGCACGAACGTGACGTCAGCGGGCCGGTTGATGAAAGAGTCGACGAGGTCCGCCGGGTTCGTGCAGGGAAAGCAATCGTTAAGCGTGTTCCCCGGGTGCGGCGGCGCGACGACAACGAAGCCGTAGCTGGCGAGATGCGCTGTATAGAAGGTCGACTGCCAGGGCACGCCGCCGCTGCCGTGCGAGAAGATGATCACCGCTAGCGGCCGGCCGTCGCCGGCGAGCGCCGCATCCCTCGCGCCCTTCAACGTCGGGTCTGCGGCTGCGCCTCTCGCGCTCTCCACCGCCGGGTACCAGACGACCGTCTGCAGGACGCGCGGCTCGCCGGTCGTCGAGGAGACACGCTCAAACGTCAGCTCCGTCACACCGACCGGATACGGGCCGGGCGCCGCCGGATCGAGCGCGGTGGCGGTCGCCGTGGCGGAAGATAGGTGCGCCGCCGCCGTCGTGTCGCTGGCTCTGCCGCAGGCTTGCAGAAAGAACGACGACGCCAGGAGGAGCGCGAGAGCGAAGGCGGACCAGCGAATCGACTTCAACGACGTTCTCCTCCAGCGGGTCGACATCACGCTACTTCCGGTCTCGCCATGCGGCGAAATCCCCGATCATAATGTCGGCTCTCCCATTCTGTCACAGCAGGGACCGGCCAACAAGGCAGCGACGCTCTGTGTACGGGAGGGCTGCCTTCGGCTAGACTGGAAAGGACAGGAGGCGGGACTCCCGTAGCCAAGGAGACATAACATGCGAAGCGACGTCGTGAAGGTGCGCCGGCCTCTCTTCCTCGCCCTGGGCAGGACGTGGGAGGAGGTGCAGAAGCCCCTGGTGGCGATTGTGAACTCGCAGAACGAGCTCATCCCCGGCCACGACCATCTCGATCAGATCGCGCGCTCGGCCCGGGAGGGGGTCATCGCCGCCGGCGGCACCGCCTTCGAGTTCCCGAGCATCGGCATCTGCGACGGCCTAGCGGAGGGGCACGCGGGCATGTGCTATCCGCTGCCGAGCCGCGAGCTCATCGCCGATTCAATCGAAGCGATGATGTTGGCGCACGCCCTCGATGCGATGGTGCTCGTCACCAACTGCGACAAGATTACGCCGGCGATGATGATGGCGATGGCGCGCCTCGACATCCCGTCAATCCTGATCAGCGGCGGCCCCATGCTCCCGGGGAAGTACTGCGACATGCGCCTCGACGTGAGCAAGATCTCCGAGCTCTTGGCGATGCGGGAGAAGGGGGATCTGACGGTGGTCGAGGTGCTGGAGGGAGTGGAGCGGTCCGCCCCCACCTGTGGCGCCTGTGCCGGCTTGTTCACGGCCAACAGCATGAACTGCATGGCGGAGGCGCTGGGGCTGGCGCTGCCCTGGAACGGCACCGTGCCGGCCGTATACGGCAAGCGGCGGGAGTTGGCGAAGTACAGCGGCATGAGGTTGATGGACCTCTTCCGCGAGGAGATAACGCCGCGATCGATCCTGACGCGCGAGGCGTTCGAGAACGCGATCACCGTGGACATGGCGATCGGCGGCTCCTCCAATACCATCCTTCACCTGATGGCGATCGACAACGAGGCGCAAGTCGATCTCGACCTCGCCACGTTCGACCGGATAAGCCGCAATACGCCGCGCTTGTGCAACCTCAGCCCCGGCGGCAACTACTTCGTCGAGGACCTCTATCAGGCGGGCGGCATCCAGGGCGTCATGAAGGAGCTGGCGGCGAAAGGGCTGCTGCACCTCGACGCCATGACCCTGAGCGGCCGGACGGTCGGCGAGATCGTCGAAGGCGCGCGGGTGCTGGACCGCGACGTCATCCGGCCCGCCGACGATCCGTACTATCCGGAGGGGGGGCTGGCCGTTCTCTATGGGAACATCGCCCCGGAGGGGGCCGTGGTCAAGCAATCGGCGGTGGTGCCGGAGATGATGTGTCACAGCGGGCCGGCGCGCGTCTTCACCTGCGAGGAGGACGCTCGTGACACGATACTCGCCGGCGGGATAAAGAGCGGTGAGGTCGTGGTAATCAAGTACGAGGGCCCCAGAGGAGGGCCGGGCATGCGCGAGATGCTCTGGGCGACCTCCGCCATCGTGAGCATGGGGCAGGACGCCGAGGTGGCGCTGATCACGGACGGTCGCTTCTCGGGGGCGACGAAGGGCGCGGCGATAGGCCACGTCTCGCCGGAAGCGATGGAAGGGGGCCCGTTCGCCGTTATCCAGGACGGCGACGTCATCGAGATCGACATGCCGGCGAAGACGCTCAACGTCCGCCTGTCGCCGGAGGAGATCGAGCGGCGCCTGGCGCGCTGGTCGCCGCCGGATCGGCGCGAGCTTCACTCCTATCTGGCGAGATACGCCTCCCTGGTGACTTCGGCGAGCACCGGCGCGGTTCTCAGGCGCCCGGTGTGATCTGCCACTTGACAACCGGCCGACGTACCGTTACAGTGACGGTGAACAACTTAACCGCCGAACACCCGATTCGTTCGGGGACGGGGGAACCAGTGGAGGGGTTAATCCCGACGGTGTCGGGAGGGGCAGCCTTTCAGCCCTAACCCGTCAGCTAACCTCGTAGGCGTGGGAAAGGTCGGACCGCAGCGGGACGACCTTTTTTCTTTGCCCGTTGTCTGTCCGCAGGATGCGGTAAGAAGGGAGGGCAGGGAACACGACCATGGAGCCCACTGATCCTAGTAATCTTTCGTCGGCCGCGGCGAACCCCTGGGCGGCATTGGATGTGTCCGCCGCTATGGGTCTCAGCCGCGGAGGTCCCAATCCAAGCGCATCGCTGAGCCGCGAGCGTCTCCGGCTCGCCCCGGAGACGCCCCTGCTCGCCGCCGACTGGGCTCTTCCCAATACCCTCGCGATCGCGCAGCCGCTCTCGCCTGCACTTCACACGTCCATTTCGACGACCGCCATCGAAGGCATCGCTCTGCCCAAGCCGAGGGTAGGCGCGAGGGCGCGACCCGAGCGGGCCCGACGCGAATACATGGTTCAGCGCCTGCTGGAGATCCTGCCGGGCGCCGCCGCCATCCTCATCATCAGCTCCCTTGTTTGGGGGAAGATCCTTTTTCCTATCCCGTTCGCGCTGGCGCTCAGCGCTTTCTACATCTACTGGTGCTGGCGGTCGTTCAACACGGCCATCCACATCACGCGTGGCCGGTCTACTCTCGACCGTTACGCCAAGGTGGACTGGCGGCAGCGCTATGACGAGGCTGTAGCGAAAGGGAAGGCTTATCTCCGCTGGGAGGATATCCTTCACGTCGTGATCATCCCGAGCTACAAGGAGACCGTCGAGAAGCTCTCAACCACCATCAAGACGCTCACCGGCCAGACATTGGGCGGCGAACAACTGGTAGTCGTGCTGGCACTCGAAGGCGCCGAAGAGGGTGCCGAGGACAAGGCGGCGGCTCTCCGAGAGGAGTTCGACGGCAAGTTCCGGCTCTTCCTCCCCACGTTCCACCCGCCGAACCTGCCGGGCGAGATCAAGGGCAAGTCCTCCAACGAAAATTGGGCCGGTCGCATCGCCAAGCGCAAGCTGGTCGATGAGATGGGCTACAGCCTGGACAACATCACGGTCACCAGTTGCGACGCCGACACGCAGTTTCCCCCCAACTACTACGCCTGTCTCACCTACAAGTTCGCTACCCACCTCAAGCGCTATCGCCGCTTCTGGCAGGCGCCGATCTTCTACTACAACAACGTCTGGGAGGTGCCGGCGCCTCTGCGCCTGCCCAACTCCCTCGGTGGGCTCAACCACCTGGCGAAGCTCAGGCGCAAGTACTGCGTCCGCTTCCCGCAGTCCACCTACAGCCTGAGCCTGCGCATGGCCGACGAGGTGGACTACTGGGACCCCGACATCATCTCCGAAGACTGGCACATGTTCCTCAAGTGCTTCTTCCACCTCGGCGGGACCGTCGACGTGGAGCCGATCTTCCTACCCGTCGGCAACGACGGCGTCCGCGTCAACGGCTACTTCCGGACGTTCTGGGAGCACTATCAGCAGGCGAGGCGGCACGCCTGGGGCGCCAGCGACATCCCCTACGCGATAAAGATGAGCTTCTCCCATCCGGAGATACGTTTGCGGACGCGGCTGCGACGCACCTGGGGCGTCATAGAGAACCACGTTCTCTGGTCCAGTCAGTGGTTCTTGATCTCGATTCCCGCCGCGCTCGCCCTGCTGCACCAGTTCGACCTTGGCCCTCAGATCTGGTTCGGACCGCACATCCACATTGGAGACCTCTCGTTCCCTGCTTGGTCCGGCACACTGCTGAAACCATGCATCGCGCCTCTTGCGGCCATGATTGCGTTCGACTCGCTGATGCGCCCGCCGCGGCCGAAGAGCTTCAAGCTGTGGCTCCTGCCGGTCCAGTACGCGCAGTGGTTCTTGATGGCCGTCATCACGTTCTTCTTCGCCGCCCTGCCTGCCCTCGATGCCCAGGTCCGGCTTTTGCTCGGCAAGCGGCTCGAATACAAAGTGACAGAGAAGGCCTAGGCGAACGTTCAGCGGGTTGGTCACAGACTCGGGCACACACGAAAGCCGCCCCAATTACGAGGCGGCTTCCATTCAAATTCGTCCCGAGGGGCCCCTCCGGGGGGAACTCCCCCCACCTCAGTCTCCTTACGGATCGCCTTACGGCGATTTCACTGGGAAATTCGGGGCCTGATCGCTTGCCAATGCCCTACCCGGTTGGGCAGGGCTTCAAATGTCAACCTGCCACACCCCCCAAAGAACCCGGTCTTTTATCATGAGACCCTCCTTTCGGAATTCGGTTCCCATCCGGGTCTACATTCCAGTCTATGTCCGGCGTAGAGGGTTGTCAAGGGGACTGACCCCTGACTGTGGCCGGTAACTTCTATCTATAGATCGGCAGAGATCGCGATTCCTGATGGGACTTTCGCCTACCAAGTTGCCACGCCGTCACCGAAATCGACGGTGAACAGCTTCTTGGGGTCCGGCGTCTCCTGGATGTTGGGCATCGCCATCCCGCCGCACTGGCCGTAGCCGGCGGGGACGTGGAGGAGGAACGGCAGCGGTGGCGCACCGCCGGCGACCGCCTGGACGTAGCTGCCGACGACGGGAGATGCCGGGTCGGCGATGAACTCCAGCTCGCCCACGTACCGGCTGTCGTTGAACACCTTGTCGGCGTACTGGAACGCGATGCCGTACAGCGAGACCGGACTTGCCGCCAGCGGAAAGCTCAGCCCGTAGATGTTGCCGCCGATAGCCAGGTAGCGCGCGAACTGAAAGCTCGGCCACTTGCCTTTGCCCCAGGTCATGCGGGGGAAGAACGGATCGGCGCCCTCCATCTCGAGTTGAGAAACAAAGTGGCCGACCAGGGCGGCGTAGCTATGCAGCGTCTCTCTCAGGAAATCGTGTCCTTGCTCGTTCAAGGCGGAGTCGCTCCACCGCACGGTATTGGCGGTGTTCTGGAAGGCGCCGCGCAGCATACCATGCTGCTCTCCCCCCATGAGATGGACCATGTGGGCACCGCTAAAGAGGTAGAAGTCTACCGCGCTTTTCTTACCCATCTCCTCGTAGCCGAGTATGCCGTCGCCGTTCTCGTCGAAGGCGTCGAGGATCTCGCGGCGGAAGTTGGACCCCGTCAGTTGGTCGTTGGCAGCCGCGTAGGCCATCAAGGACGTCTGGAGGTCCCAGAGGGCCTTCATATTGTCGAAGTAGAGCGTCGTCGTTGTTAGCTCCGAGAAGGCGCCGTCGGACACCTTGCCCAGATGCCCTCGCACCGAAGCGAGCCGGCCGCCCTCCCACGCGTCGCGCCCGACGACGTGATACGTCGAGCTCCCCAGCCCCCTCTTCTCCGCGTGGGGGAACACGTCGTCCCTCGATATCGGCGAGTTCACGCCTTCCCTCGAGACGATGTTCGGGCCTTCCACCGTGGGCAGCGGCACCCGCTGCAGGAACTCCGAGGGCGCTTCCCCTCGCTGCTGCAAAGCGCGCGCTTCGGCCATCGGCACCGTCTTGAACATGTAGCGGGCGCAGGCGAGGTCGAGCGCCAGCGGGTCGCTCGAGGCGAAGACGAAGCCTTCGGGGACCTTGACGCC
>JBEKDP010000017.1:0-14291 GCA_050014295.1 Dehalococcoidia bacterium
GCGTTCTCGACGATGAGGCGGAAGATCGCCCGCGCCCGTCGCTTGCCCACCGGCCGCCGCGTGCGCGGGCTCACCAGCGAGAACTCCTCGTCGCGCTCCACCGCTTCCATGAACCGCTCGTTCACCGCGACCGAGATGTTGAAGTTCGTCAGCGTGACCATGTCCGACTTGACGCGGATGAACTCTTCGATGTCCGGGTGCTCGACGTTGAGGATGGCCATGTTGGCGCCGCGACGCGTGCCGCCCTGCTTGATCGCCTCCGTCGCCGCGTCGAACACCTTCATGAAGGAGACGGGGCCGCTGGCCAGACCGGCCGTGCTCCGCACCATGTCGCCCGCCGGCCGCAGGCGGCTGAACGAGAATCCGGTGCCGCCGCCGCTCTGGTGGATCAGCGCCATGTTGCGCACGGCGCCGAAGATGCCCTCCATCGAGTCCTCGACCGGCAGGACGAAGCAGGCGGCGAGCTGCTGGAGCGGCTGACCGGCGTTGCCCAGTGTCGGCGAGTTGGGGAGGAAGCGCAGGCTGGTCATCGCCTCATAGAAGCGTTCCTCCCAGCCGGCCGCGTGCTTGGCGTCGCCGTGCGGCAGTTCCGCCTGGGCGATGTTGCGCGCCACCCGCCGGAAGAGCTGCTCCGGCGTCTCGACGACGCGGCCGTGCTCGTCCTTCGCCAGATAGCGTCGTTCCAGCACCAGCCGTGCGTTATCGGATAGGGCGACCCCTTTGCGTTTGGCTTCTACTGCCATCGCGGCACCTCCGGCATGCTCCCTCCTGCCCAAGGCCCCAGCTGCGATTCCCCTTGAGCTCAGTTTATCACGTCGGAAAGGACGAGAGATTTAGTGGCGCCCCCGAGGGGCCGGGGACGCCACTTGTCAAAGCTCGCCGTCGGCATACTGGTGGCGGGGAGGTGTAAGCCGACGGTGCACACACCCCCTATCTCATGAGCAGCCGCTCGTGCTGCCGCAGTTCTCGCAGCGATAGCACGTCCCGCTGCGCGTCATGATCCAGCCGCAGTTCATACACGGCGGCGCGTCGTCCTGCCCGTTGTGCCCGTTCGCCTTGATCACGAACTGTCCCTGGTGCCCGTACTCGGCCGCCAGGCGGGCCCGCACCTCCTCGCTCAGAATCCCCAGCTCCGCCTTCTCGTCCTCGTCCAGGAACTGCGACCCCAGCCAGCGGAACACGTAGTCGACGACGGACTGCGCCACCGGTATCTCCCGGTTCTGCGTCCGGCCCGCCGGCTCGAACCGCATGTGCCCGAACTTGTTGACCAGGTCCTTGAGCGGCACACCGTACTGCAAAGTGAGGGAGATCGACGTCGCGAAGGCGTCCATCATGCCCGAGATCGTGCTTCCTTCCTTCGCCATCGTAATGAAGATCTCGCCCGGCGACCCGTCCTCGTAGCTGCCGACCGTGATGTACCCTTCGTGCCCCTCGATCGAGAACTTGTGAGTGATGGAGTGCCGCGTGTCCGGGAGGCGGCGTCGCACCGGCTTGGCGGCGTGGACGGCGCCGTCCTTGCCCGTGCTCACCGGCTGCGCCCGCTTCGAGCCGTCGCGGTAGACGGCGATCGCCTTCAGGCCCTGGCGCCACGCCTCCACGAAGGCGTCCATCACCTCCTCGACCGTCACCTCATTGGGGAGGTTCACCGTCTTGGAGATGGCGCCGGAGATGAACGGCTGGATGGCGCCCATCATCTTGATGTGGCCCGGCGGCGCGATGCAGCGCGTCCCCTTCGCCGGCCGGAGCGCGCAGTCGAACACCGGCAGGTGCTCCTCCTTCAAATGCGGCGCTCCCTCGATGATCCCGTCCTGGTCGACGTAGGCGATGATCTCCTCGACCTGGTCGCGGCCGTAGCCCAGCATGCGCAGCGCTTGTGGCACCGTGCGGTCGACCATCTTGATCATCCCGCCGCCGACGAGCCGCTTGTAGCTGACGAGGGCGATGCCCGGCTCGACGCCCGTCGTGTCGCAGTCCATCATGAAGGCGATCGTGCCCGTGGGGGCGAGCACGGAGACCTGCGAGTTGCGATAGCCGTGGGCGTTGCCCAGTGCCAGCGCCTCGTCCCAGGCGTCCGCGGCCGCCTTGAGCAGCGGCTCCGGCACGAGCGCGGTGTCGATCCGATCGACCGCCTGCCGGTGCTTCTCGATGACGCCGAGCATCGGCCGGCGGTTCGCCTCGAATGCGGCGAACGGGCCTATGCGCGCCGCCAGCAGGGCGGAGGTCGCGTAAGCGTAGCCCGTCATCAGGGCCGTGACGGCGGCGGCGTAGGCGCGGCCGTCATCCGAGTCGTAGGGGAGGCCACGCGACATCAGGAGAGCCCCCAGGTTGGCGTAGCCGAGCCCCAGCGCCCGGAAGCGGTTGGCGTTCTCGCCGATCCGCTGCGTCGGGTAGCCGGCGTTGCCGACGATGATCTCCTGGGCGGTGATCATCACCGTCACCGCCTGCCGGAACGACTCCGTGTCGAACGCCCCGTCCTCGTCGACGAACTTCATCAGGTTCAGCGAGGCCAGGTTGCACGCCGAGTCGTCGAGGTGCATGTACTCGGAGCAGGGGTTGGAGGAGTTGATGCGGCCGCTCTCCGGGCACGTGTGCCAGGCGTTGATCGTCGTGTCGAACTGCATCCCCGGGTCGCCGCAGTGCCAGGCCGCGTCCGCGATCTTGCGCAGGAGGTCGCGCGCCGGCAACGACTCCATCGTCTTGCCGGTAGTGACCGCCCGCAGCGTCCACTTGTTGTCGTCGTCAGCGGCGGCCTGCATGAACTCATCGGTCGCCCGCACGGAGTTGTTGGCGTTCTGGAACTGGATCGACGTCCAGGCCTCGCCGTCGAGCGACAGGTCGTAGCCGGCCTCGCCCAGAGCGTACGCCTTGTGTTCCTCGCGCGCCTTGCACTCGATGAACTCGACGATGTCCGGGTGGTCGGCGTTGAGGATGACCATCTTCGCCGCCCGCCGCGTCTTTCCGCCCGACTTGATCGACCCCGCGATGGCGTCGGCGCCGCGCATAAATGATACCGGCCCCGAGGCGAGCCCGCCGGTGGAGAGCATCTCCCGCGACGAGCGCAACTGCGACAGGTTGACGCCCGAGCCGGAGCCGCCCTTGAAGATCATCCCCTCCGTCCGGCACCAGTCGAGAATCGAGTCCATCGTGTCCTCGACCGATAGGATGAAGCAGGCGGAGCACTGCGGCGTCTCCTCCACGCCCACGTTGAACCAGACGGGGCTGTTGAAGGTCGCCTTCTGGCGGAGGATGATGTGCGTCAGCTCCGCCGCGAAGGTGTCGCCTTCCTCCTCGTCGGCGAAGTAGCCGTCCTTTCGCCCCCACGCCGTTATCGTGCCCACCACCCGGTCGATGAGGTCGCGCACGCTCCCCTCGCGCTTGATTTCGCCCCGCTCGTGGTGGACGACGGCGCCGGCGACGAGCGGCCCGCGGAAGTACTTGGAGGCGACGACGTTTGTCGCCCTTTGCGACCACTCCTTCGGCACGTCCACGTCCTGCTGCTCGAAGACGGTCGACCCGTCCTCAGCGGCGATGCTGGCTATACGCTTCTCCCATTCCACCTCGTCGTAGGGGTGGCTCTCTGGTCGGGTGAAGTGCCGCCTGATCGGCAGGCGTGCACGTTGTGAAGACGATACCTCTGCGACCGTGGTCATGGCCCGAAATCCTTTCCCTGCCGATAGTAGCGCGGCGCTGGTGGTAGAGACCGGACACCGCCCAGGAAAGCCCCCAGGCGGCGCCCTCGATGTCGCTGACTAGCGAGAGATAGGAAGCCCGTGCGCCTCCTCGCGCTGGACGTAGCGGAGGCGGTAGATGGAGTGGCGTTCCCCGTCCGGCTCGTACAGTCGAAACCGCAGGTATTTGCTCTCCAACTCCAGCATCCGCCCGTCGTCCAGCTCCAGGATCAGCGGCCCGGTCGCCTTGTCGAGCAGGCTCGTATCCTGGAAGGGACGCAACGTGACCTCCTGCCGTTCCCGGTTGATCTCGAAGGAGCCGGAAACCAGCACTTCGCCGTCGCTGTTCAGCACCCGACCCTCGTTCGACAACCTTCTTTCCCTCTCTAGGTCCGTGGTTCGATTAGTTGGGACCGCCCCGTCGAGCTGGCGGAGAGGCGCTTCCTTTCGCCCCTCCGGCGACCGCTGAGGCGGCCCCCTTCTGCCGGAAACGGGCTTTCCCTCTTTTGTCCTGAATCGCTCGCCAGCCCGGTGTCCGGGCCAGCACCTCCAGTTGCTCTCGAGGTATGAGTGGCGGCTGTTTGTCGCCGACGATGCCGGCCGCCGCTCCCTCCAGCGCATCCACTTCCTCCCTGAACGTGTCCAGGTCCTCGAACTGCCGGTAGACGCTGGCGAAACGGATGTAGGCGATCTTGTCCATCTGCCGCAGGTAGCCCATGACCGTCTCGCCGATCTCCTGGCTCGACACCTCGGCCAGCCCCTGCTCGTTCAGCGTCGTCTCAATGCTGTCGACGACCGCCTCCAGCGTTCCCGCCGCCAGCGGGCGCTTCTCGCAGGCCTTGCGGATGCCCAGGAGCAGCTTCTCGCGGCTGAACTCCTCGCGCCGGCCGTCCTTCTTGACGACGAGCAGGCCCGCGACCTGCGGCCGCTCGTACGTCGTAAAACGCTCGCCGCAGGACGCGCACTCCCGGCGACGGCGGACGCCGTCCTCGACGTCTCGCGAGTCGATCACGCGCAGGTCTTGGGAAGTGCAGTACGGACAGCGCATTCTCGCTCTACGTCCCCGGACGTCCTAGCCTGAGCTTGCTTCTTCGCGGCCTCAATGCAGCCGCCATGACCTCTCGTCACGCCTCGTCGCGATGTGGTTCGACGTAGTCGTAACGACTACATT
Source organism: Dehalococcoidia bacterium (assembly GCA_050014295.1). GTDB lineage: Bacteria > Chloroflexota > Dehalococcoidia > DSTF01 > JALHUB01 > JBEKDP01. The sequence goes on from JBEKDP010000017.1 coordinate 4,840, forward strand.
TAACACCACATATTGAGCTTGTCAAGGGGGTAGCACCCATATATTGTGGTCAACTTGCGCGCCACGTTCTGTCAACGAACGCCGATTCTGGCGCCTCGCTCGCCACATCAGGGGACGCCTAGACATAACCGCCTGGCGTGACGAAGCGGCGGAGGATATGCCTCCAGCGGGCGCAAAAAGAAGCCGCGGTCGGTGCATCTCCCTTACATCGACCGCGGCCGGCGTCCCCTCACTGGGGGACCCTTCAAATCCCGGTTCCTACCGGGGCCATAACGCTCGGCTAGACAGAATCCCTCCTTTCTAACTCAATGATCCTTCCTACCGCAAAGACACCGTGCGCCGCAGGAATGTCGGCAGCTCCGTGTCGCCTACGTTCTGAAGCGTCTGCACGCGCAACTGCCTCACCCGCTGCTCGGTCTCTAACCCCTGAACCTCGGCCGGCCGAAAGCCGGTCGCGATCACCGTCACCTTGATCTCGTCGCCCATGTCCGGATCGGTCGCCGTGCCGAATATGATCTCCGCATCCGGGTCGACCACCTCCGCGATGACCTGCGCCGCCGCGTTCATCTCGTGCAGCCCGATGCTCCGCGAGCCGGTGACGTTGAACAGCACGCCCTTCGCGCCCTGGATGCTCGTGTCGAGTAGGGGACTGCTGATCGCCGCCCTTGCTGCTTCCACCGCCCGGTTCTCGCCGCTCGCCCGGCCGATCGCCAGCAGAGCGGGCCCCGCCTCGCCCATAATCTTGCGCACGTCGGCGAAGTCGAGGTTGATGTCGCCGGGAACGGTGATCACCTCCGATATCCCCTGGATCGCCTGCCGCAGCACCTCGTCGCCGATGCGGAACGCCTCCGGCACCGTCACGTCCGGGCTGCACACGGCGAGGAGGCGGTCGTTGGGGATGATGATCAGCGTATCGACCTTGTCCTGGAGGTGGACGATGCCGTCCTCGGCCTGGAGGCGGCGCTTGGCGCCCTCGAAGGCGAACGGCTTGGTGACGACGCCGATGGTAAGGGCGCCGGCCTCGCGCGCCACCTCGCCCACAATCGTTGAGGCGCCCGTGCCCGTGCCGCCGCCCATGCCGGCGGTGATGAACACCATCTCCGCGCCCTTCACCGCGTCGAACAGCTCCTCGCGGCTCTCCTCGGCGGCGCGCAGCCCCTTGTTCGGGTCGCCGCCGACACCTAGCCCCTTCGTCAGCCTGTCGCCGATGCGGATCTTCATATGGGCCTCAGTATGGGAAAGCGCCTGGGCGTCGGTGTTCACCGCCACAAGCTGCACCCCCGGTATGTTCTCCGCCATCATCCGGCTGAGCGCGTTGCAGCCGCCGCCGCCTACTCCAAACACCTTAATCGGGGGCAGATTCTCGATCTCTTCTCTAATCGACACCGTCGCCTCCTTTCGCACTACCGGCGATAATCTGTCGCCGTCTGTCGTCATTCCCTATTCGGGCATTAGTACTCGCATCCATTGACTCACGCGACGCAGCCAGCCGCCGATCGCCAGGCTCGGCCCCGCGCGTTGACTCCCGTATAGCAGCCGGTTCTCGTTGAGCGCCCACTGGAGCAGGCCCACGCTCGTGGCGTAGGCCGGGTCCGCCAGTGTCTCCGAGAGGCCCTGCAGATGCTGGGGGATGCCTATGCGCACCGGCAGTCCGGTGACCTGTTCGGCCAGCAGGTCGATGCCGCGCAGCTTGGCCGTGCCCCCGGTGAGGACGAGGCCCGCCGACACGATGTCGTCGTGCACCGAGCGCTTGACCTCCGTCATCACCATCTCCAGGATCTCCTCGCAACGCGCCTGCAGGATCTCGCACAGGCGGCGCCGGTGGACCGTCTTCTGGCGCTCCGACCCGAAGCAATCCAGGTCCACCGACTCATCGGCCTCCACCATGCTCGGGATGGCGCAGCCGTAGTTCGCCTTGATCTCCTCCGCCACCTGATAGGGGCAGCGCAGCCCGACCACGAGGTCGCGCGTCAGATGATTGCCGCCCACCGGCAACACCGACGTGTAGAAGACGCTGCCGTCGAGATAGACGGCGATGCCTGTCGTGCCGCCGCCGATGTCCGCCAGCACCACGCCCTGCTTGCGCTCTTCCGGCTCCAGCACCGCCTCGGCGCTGGCCAGCGGGTCGAGGATCAGGCTCTCCACTTCGACGCCCGCTCCCTCGACGCACTTCGTCAGGTTCTGCATGGCGCTAATCGACGCGGTCACGATGTGCGTCTCCACGTCCAGGCGCTGTCCGTGCATGCCCAGCGGGTCGCTGACGCTGTCCTGACCGTCGACGACGTAGTAGCGTGGCACGGCGTGCAGGACCTCGCGGTTCGAAGGGATGTTGATGACGCGCGCCCCTTCCAGCACGCGTTCGATGTCTTCGCTGCCGATCGGGTGCTGACGGTCGGGGATGGCGGCGATGCCCCGGTTGTTCATCGACTGGATGTGCGAGCCCGTAATGCCGACGTGGGCGGAAAGGATGCGTGTGCCGCTGGAGCGCTCCGCTTTCTCTACGGAGTTGGCGATGCATTCGGTCGCGTCGGCGATGTTGTCGACCATGCCGCGGCTGAAGCCTTTGGCGGGCGAGACGCCCAAGCCGAGGATGCGCAGCGCCTGGTCCTCCCCGACCTCGCCGACGGCGGTGCACACCTTGGTCGTGCCTACGTCAATTGATGCGAAGGTGCCGGTTCTTGCCACCTTAGGTTCCTCCTTCCTCGGGGCTGCCCGTCGATCCGCGATCCTGCAATCTCTGCTCCCGTCGCGGCGGCCTGCCCCTTATTGGAACGAAACGGTTTCCCCGAACCGCAAGTCGACCGCGTGCACCTCGAACGACTGCTCCTGCGCCCTCTGCAGCAGGACGTAGAGCACGCTCAGCTTGTAATCGAGGTCGCGGCTATCACCAAACGTTGCCCGCAGGCCGCCATCGAAGACGGCGGTCAGTCCGCTGTGATCGCTATACTCCAGGGACTGCACGCCGCGTCCCAGCGCGCGCGGCGACGATTCGATCAGGCTCTTGGCCAGCGCCACGGCGTCGGCGTCGACGCTTTCGCCCGGCAGGTACTGCTGCTCGCTGTCCACGTTGACGATCGTCGGCGCGCCTTCGGCCGGCCGCCCGCTGTCGAGGACGACGCCCTCGTCGTCGATGACGTAGGGCTGGTCCTTCACCTGCCAGTAGCCCCAGGGCTGGCGCTCCTCGACCTTGATCACCATTCGCCCCGGCCAGTGCCGCTCGATTGATACGCTCTTGACCATCGCCATCTCCGAGATATGCGCCTTGGCCTTGCCCGTATCGGCCGTCAGGATGTTCTGGCCCTTGAGCCCGGAAGCCGCCGCCAGCGCCGCTGGGTCGACGTTGTCGGCGCCTGTAACACTCACGCTTGCCACCCGCAGCAGCGGCGACTCGTATACCAGCCAGGCGCCTGCCGCCACGACCAGCACCACGCCGAGCACGGCGAAGCGTCGCAGCCAGCGCCCCAGCCGCTCGCGGAAGGGCGGGCCGTTGTTTCGCTGCGTCCGGCGGTTGCTATACCTGCGCAAACTTCTCCTTCTCCGCAAACCGCTCCAGCCCGAGGTCGACCAGACGGCTGATCAGCTCCGAGTACGACACTCCGGCCGCCTGACACAGCCGCGGGTACATGCTGCCCGGAGTGAAGCCGGGCACCGTGTTCAGCTCGTCCGCAAACACCTCTCCCTCCGGCGTCAGGAAGAAATCGACGCGCGCCATGCCGGCGCAGTCGATGGCGTGAAAGGCCGCGACCGCCAGCCGCCGAATGCGCGAGGCCGTCTCTTCCGGCACTTGCGCCGGTATCACCAGCGTCGTCGACGGGTCGAGGTACTTCGCCGCGTAGTCATAGAAATCGCCCTTGTGGACGATCTCGCCCAGCGGCGACGCCTCCGGGTCGTCGTTCCCCAGCACCGCGCACTCGATCTCACGGCAGACGACGCCCTTCTCCAGGATCACTTTGCGGTCGTAGCGGAACGCCTCCGCCATGCCGCCGGCGAGCTGCGCGCGCTCGCCCGCTTTCGTTATGCCCACGCTGCTGCCGCCGTTCGCCGGCTTGACGAAGCAGGGGTAGCGGAGCGCCTCCTCGATCTCTTTCGTTACCGCCGCGGGATCGGCTGCCCAGCACGACTGCGTGACGACCAGCCACTCGATGACCGGCAGCCCCGCGTCGTGGAGCAGCGCCTTCATCAGCGCCTTGTCCAACCCGACGGCGCTTGCCGCCACGCCGGCGCCAACGTAGGGCACCTGTGCCAGCTCCAGCAGCCCCTGCAGCGTGCCGTCCTCCCCCGTGGGCCCGTGGATCAGCGGGAAAGCCACGTCTATCCGCGTCAGCACGCCCAGCGCCTGCTGCCGCGCCAGCAGCCCCTCAGCCTGGGGGAGCGTCAGCGTCTTCTTGAACGCCGCCGCCGGGACGTCCATCTGCGCCTGCGTCTCTTCCGGCGTCAGCCAGGCGCCGGTCCTCGTGACGCCGATCGGCACCACCTCGAATCGGTCGCGGTCCACGGCCGCCATTACGTGCTGCGCCGATACCACCGACACCTCGTGCTCCCCGGAACGCCCGCCGAAGATCACGCCCAATCGCTGCTTGCCGGCTGCCGGCGACATCAGAACCCCTCCCCCACGAGCGCTATCTCCGGCTGGAGCTTGATGGAATAGGCAGCCGTCACCTTCTCCTCGACCAGGTCCATCAGCGCTTTGACGTCGGCCGCGCGGGCGCGACCGGTGTTGAGTATGAAGTTCGGGTGCACGCTGGAGATCTCCGCGTCGCCGATGCCGTGGCCGCGCAGTCCCACCTGATCGATGAGCCACCAGGCGGGGTATTCGCGTGTGTTCTTGAAGACCGATCCGGCGCTGCGGCCGCGCGGCTGCGCTGACTGGCGGTTCTTGTCCATCTCGTCCAGGCGCCGCAGCAGATCGTCGCGGTCGGCTGGCGTCAGCTTGAGGTCCGCCCAGAGGATGATGTGACCCGTGAAAAGGTGGCGCGTGAAGGCGCTCTCGCGGTAGCCCAGGCCGAGCTCGTCCACGTCAAGCTCGTACTCCAGGCCCTCTTTGTCTACCAATCCGACGCCCTTGAGGACGTTCGCCATCGAGCCGTCGTAGGCGCCGGCATTGAAGACGACAGCGCCGCCGATTGTGCCGGGGATGCCGGCCGCCCACTCCAGACCGCCAAAGCCCTTCCGCGATAGGTCGCGCGCCAGCGCCGCCAGGCTGACGCCGGACTCGGCCCGGAAGTGCACGACCCCGTTCTGCTGTTCCTCCGGGCCGTCTACGCCGCGTGCCTCGTTCTCGATTGTGATGCCGCGTATCCCCTTGTCGCCGACGAGGATGTTGCTTCCCGCTCCCAGGACGAAGACCGGCGCCCCTGAGCGGTGGCACGCCGTCGCCAGCCGCCGTAACTGCTCCGCGTTGGTGGCGATAGCATAGATGTCCGCTGGCCCGCCGATCCCGAAGGTCGTGTGGCGGGCGAGCGGCTCGCCCAGCCGCACCTCCGCGATCTCGCGCAGCTCTTCGACCAGTTCCTTGCTTGCAGTTGTCATGTTGGACCTCTGTGCGATCGCCCTTCGGCGCTGTCGGGCCGCCGGCGCAAGCCTTCCAGGACCAGCGGCCCGACCTCGTTGACATCGCCCGCGCCGAGCGTGAAGAAAACGTCACCAGGCCTCACGATGTCGAGCACCGCCGCTGCCGCCTCCTCGAAGGTGCGGACGAAGCGGGCGCGTGGCCGGACGACCTCTCGCGTCAGCTCCTCGGCGGTCATCCCCGCCGCCGTCGACTCGCGGGCGGCGTAGGTATCGGTAATCAGGAGCACGTCCAGCCCCTCAAAACAGGTGCGGAACGCATCGAGCAGGTAGCGGGTGCGGCTGTACGTGTGCGGCTGGAATAGGCCTACCAGCCGCCGGCCGGCGAAGCGCTCTCGGGCGGCGGCGATCGTCGCCCTTAGCTCCGTCGGGTGATGCGCGTAGTCGTCCATCACCGTCACACCCGCGGCTTCCGCGACCCACTCGAACCGGCGGCCGGCGCCGCGAAACTCCGCCACCGCGCTCTTCATGACGTCCAGGCCAACGCCGACGTGGTGGCCGACGGCGATGGCCGCCAGCGCGTTGCTGACGTTGTGACGCCCCGGCAGATTGATGCGGAACTCGCCGTAGGGGCGGCCGTTTAGCCCGACGAGGAACTCGTGCCCCGTCTCCGTCGGCTTGCCCAGGTGGCTGACCACCCAGTCGACCGGCGTGTCAAGTCCGTATAGCTGCACCTGCTTTGCCTGCAGGGGGATCGGCTCGCTCTTGCCGCGGCCCAGCAGGTCGCTGACCGTCGGGTCGTCGGCGCAAGCGACGATCAGGCCGTCGGGCCGGACCGCCTTCAAGAACTGCGCGAAGGCCTCGACCAGCGCCTCGAAGGTGCCGTAGATGTCCAGATGGTCGGGCTCGATATTCGTGACGACGGCGACGTCGGGCTCATAGCTGAGGAAGGCGGCGTCGAACTCGTCCGCTTCGACGACGACGTGCTTCCCTTCGCCGGCGGCGGCGTTCGTGCCCAGGTTGACGATGTCGCCGCCGACGAGGAACGTGGGCGACAGGCCCGCCTTGACGAGCATGAATGAGATGAGAGCGGATGTTGTGGTCTTGCCGTGGGTGCCGGCCACCGCGACCGAGTAGCGACCCTCCATCAGCCGAGCGACCATGTCGGCCCGCTTGATGACGGGAATGCCCCGGCGCCGTGCCTCCAGGATCTCGGCGTTCTCCTTTGTCGCGGCGGAGGTCGTTACGACCAGCCCGGCGTCGTTGACCTGGGCCGCGTCGTGGCCCTGATAGACCGTTGCGCCCTGCTCCGTCAGCCGCTCGGTTAGCGCCGAGAGACGCAGGTCGGAGCCGCTGACCGTGTGGCCCCAGGTCATCAGGATGTGGGCAATCGCCGACATGTGGACGCCGCCGATGCCCACAAGGTGGACCCGCTGGGGTATAGTCTTGGACTTTGCCTCTCGTTCCGTCGTCATCATGTGTTGTTCACGGCGATCTCTATGAGCAGCCGGGCGATGCGCCGCGAAGCGTCCGGCTGGGCAAGCGCCCGCGCCGCCTGCGACATCGCTTCCAGCCGCCTCTCGTCCTGCAACAGCTCCGTCAGCAGTGTCATCGCCCCCGCGACGTGGCCGTTCGTCAGCGTCACGGCTGCGCCGCGTTCCGTGAGATAGCGTGCGTTCTCCGCCTGGTCGGAGAAGGGCCCGGGGACGAGCAGAGAGGGCAGCCCCATCAGTGGCAGCTCCCCCAGCGTCGACGCCCCCGCGCGGCTGAGCACGAGGTCGGCGGCCGCCATCGCCCATGGCATCTCCTCACGCAGATACGGGTACACGTGGTAGCGGGGCTGCGTCCCTTCCGGCAGCGCCTCGCGCACCGTGTGCAGCCAGGCCAGGTCGGCGGGGCCGGACAGGTGAACAACTTGACATAATCCCATGAGGCCGGGGAGGTTCTCCGCGACCATCCGGTTGATGGAGTGGGCGCCCTGACTGCCGCCGCTGACCAGCAGCGTTCTCGCGGCTGGATCGAGACCGAGCCGGCGACGTCCCTCCTCCTTGGCTACGCCGGCGAAGACCTGACGTACCGGGTAACCGGTCACGACCGTCTTCGCGGAAGGAAGGTGGGGCAGGGATGCCTCGCTGGTGACGGCCACTTGGGTCGCCAGACGGGCCATCATCCGCACTGCCCAGCCGGGCCGGATGTCCGGAAGATAGACGAGAATCGGTCGGCCGAGCGTGCGCGCCGCGAGCGCTACCGGGGCGCTGGCGTAGCCCCCCGTCGCGAACACCACGTGCGGCCGGAAGCGTCGAAGATGGCGGCGCGCCTGTAGCGTCCCGACCGCCAGGTCGACCATGCCTTTCGCGAGACGCCAGGGCGCGCGCACCCGTAGCGGGCTGGCCCTCACCGTGCGAAAGGCGATGAGCTCTTGCGTCATCAGGTCCTCATCGATGCGGCCGCGAATGCCCTCGTAGAGCAGCTCAAGCCGTTCGTCGCGCGCTGAGAGCTCCTCCCGCAGGGCCGCCGCGACGGCCAGCGCCGGGTAGACGTGGCCGCCGGTGCCGCCGCCGGACAGGACGACTCTCAAGCCTGCTCCTCCTTCAGACGCGATCTTGCTCGTCGCGAAGACGGCGCGCGGTCCTTGCGCGAGATCGGCGCCTTAGCGTAGCGGGACACGCTTAGCAGTATCCCCACGCCGGCAAGCGTGGCCGCCAGCGCCGAGCCGCCGTAGCTCACGAACGGCAGAGGGATGCCCGTCAGCGGAATCGAGCGCGTGATGCCGCCGATGTTGATCAGAGCTTGATAGGCGATCCAGCTCGTCACTCCCAGCGAGAGCAGGGCGCCGAAGTTGTCCGGGGCGTTGAGCATGACGCGGATGCCCCGGTACACGAGAAACGCGAACAGCAGGATGACCGCCATCGCACCGATAAACCCCATCTCCTCGCCGATGATCGCGAAGATGCCATCGGTGTGGGCGCCGGGGACGTAGAAGAACTTCTGGCGGCTGGCGCCGATGCCGAGTCCGGTGACGCCGCCGCTGCCGAGGGCGATGAGCAGTTGCAGGATATGGAACCCCTTGCCGGCAGGATCAGCCTCGGGCGAAGTAAAGGCGAGTATACGGTCCATACGGTAGCCGCCCGTTAGCACCAGGAAGCCGGCGGTCACGCCACCGATCGACATGAGGGCGACGAGGTGGCTGAGGGCGCCGCCGGCAACGAAAAACAGGGTGGCGGTTGTGAGGACGATGATGATCGTCGTGCCCATGTCCGGCTCCAGCATGACCAGTCCGGCCACCAGCCCGACCATCAGCACGAAGGGTACGAAGCCGGCTGCGAAGCTGCGGACGTTGCGGCTCTTGCTGGTCAGCCAGGCGGAAACATAGATGATGAGGGCAAGCTTGGCGAACTCGCTGGGCTGGAGTGGCGGCAGCGGGCCGAAGCCAATCCAGCGACTTGCACCGTTGCGGGCGACGCCGATGCCCGGGACGAGCACCGCGGCCAGGCCCATCAGCGCTGCCAGCATCAGCAGAGGGCTTAGGGTACGCAGCCAGTGGTAGTCCATCCGCATGAGCACCAGCAGCAAGCCGACGCCGATGATCGCCCAAAGCGCCTGGCGGATGACGAAGTAGTAGACGCTGCCGTACTCCAAATTGCCGAGAGCGAACGTGGCGCTGTAGACCGTGATCAGGCCCAGGACCACCAGCATCGTCACGAGGCTGAGGATGACCGGGTCCGGTCGTCCGGCGCGCACGCGGGTGGTTTCGGCCGTCGCCATGGTCAGCGGCTCCCTTTCGTCCGTTGGAGCGCCAGGACGAGGCGACGGAAGTGCTCGCCGCGCTCCTCGAAGTTGTCATACGCGTCGAAGCTCGTGCTGGCAGGGGAGAGGAGCACAACATCGCCCCGTCGCGCGGCGGCGCTGGCCGCCTCCACCGCGTCGCTGAGGGTCGCGACCGA